>NZ_LIRG01000270.1 GCF_001419695.1 Streptomyces prasinopilosus | reverse complement strand
GCCGGCCTCCTTCGACGCGGACGCGCTGGCCGCGGAGAAGACCAAGGTGCTCGGCGCCGTGCGGCTGCCGAAGGACCTGGGCCGGGACACCGTGCGCGGGCAGTACGCGGCGGGCTGGCAGGGCGGCGCGAAGGCGGTCGGGTACCTGGAGGAGGAGGGCATCGACGCCTCCTCGAACACCGACACGTACGCCGCGATCAAGCTGGGCGTGGACAACCGCCGCTGGGCGGGCGTCCCCTTCTACCTGCGCACCGGCAAGCGGCTGGGCCGCCGGGTCACGGAGATCGCGGTCGTCCTGCAGCGGGCGCCGCACTCGCCGTTCGACACGACGGCCACCGAGGAGCTCGGGCAGAACGCCATCGTGATCCGCGTCCAGCCGGACGAGGGCGTCACGGTGCGGTTCGGCTCGAAGGTCCCCGGCACGTCGATGGAGATCCGGGACGTGTCGATGGACTTCGCTTACGGCGAGTCGTTCACGGAGTCCAGCCCGGAGGCGTACGAACGGCTGATCCTCGACGTCCTGCTCGGCGACTCCAACCTCTTCCCCCGTACCGAGGAGGTCGAGCTGTCCTGGAAGATCCTCGACCCGATCGAGGAGTACTGGGACAACAACGGCAGGCCGGCCCAGTACCCGGCCGGCACCTGGGGGCCCGTGGAGGCGGACCAGATGCTCGAGCGAGACGGACGGAGCTGGCGCCGGCCATGAAGATAGACCTCACGGACACCACGGCCAGCAAGATCAACAAGTCGCTGGTGAAGGCCCGCCGGGCCATCGGCACGCCGGCGGTCGGCATGGTGCTCACCCTGGTCATCGTGACCGACGAGGAGAACGCCTACGACGCGCTGAAGTCCGCCGGGGACGCCTCGCGCGAACACCCCTCGCGCACCGTGGTCGTCATCAAGCGCGTCTCCCGCTCGCCCCGGGACCGCACGCGGTCCCGGCTGGACGCGGAGGTGCTGGTCGGCGCGGACGCGGGGGCCGGCGAGACGGTGGTGCTGCGGCTGTACGGCGAGGTCGCCGACCACGCCCAGTCGGTGGTGCTGCCGCTGCTGCTGCCGGACGCCCCGGTGGTGGTGTGGTGGCCGGTCAACGCCCCGCTGGACCCGGCGGGCGACCCGCTGGGGGCGCTGGCCCAGCGCCGGGTGACCGACACCTACGCCTGCGAGCAGCCGGTGCGGGAGCTCACGGCCCGTGCCGACTCCTACGCGCCGGGCGACACCGACCTGTCCTGGACCCGGATCACGCCCTGGCGTTCGATGCTGGCGGCGGCCCTGGACCAGGTGACCTGCGAGGTGCAGGGCGTCGAGGTGGAGGGCGAGGAGTCCAACCCGAGCTGTGAGCTGCTGGCGATGTGGCTCGCGGACCGGCTGGACGTCCCCGTGAAGCGTTCGCTGTCCTCCGGCCCCGGGCTCACGGCGGTCCGGATGACGACGGACTGCGGTCCGATCGTGCTGGACCGGGCCGACGGTTCGCTGGCGACGCTGTCGATCCACGGGCAGCCCAAGCGTGCGGTGGCGCTCAAGCGCCGGGACACGTCGGAGCTGATCGCGGAGGAGCTGCGCCGGCTGGACCCGGACGACACCTACGCGTCGGCCCTGCGGTACGGGGTCGAGCGGCTGAGGAACCCGGCGCACCGGCCGGCGGCGGATCCGGGGGCGCGGAAGGCGCCGTCGGGCGAGCGGCCGGCCGCCTCGCCGAGTTCGCTCGACGAGGCGTCGAACGCGCTCGACGCGGTGTCGCGGAAGCTGGACGAGGCGTCGGGGACCCCGCGGGAGGCGGCGCGGGAGTCCGGGGCGCCGGGCGACTCCGGGCAGCGGCCGGCGGGTGGGTCGCCGGCCAAAGGAGCGGGGGGCCCCGCTCCCGCCGAAGCGGCTGCGGAAGGTGCCGGGGACCCGCCGGCGCAGGCACCGGTGAACCGGGCGGTGAGGAAGTGAGTACGGCACCGCAGCTCGTCGTGCACCGCGACAAGGAGCTGATGGCCCGGGCCGCGGCGGCCCGGCTGATCACCAGGATCGTGGACGCGCAGGCCTCGCGGGGTTCGGCGTCCGTGGTCCTGACCGGCGGCCGCAACGGCAACGGCCTGCTGGCCGCGCTCGCGGCGGCGCCCGCCCGGGACGCGGTCGACTGGGGCCGGATCGACCTGTGGTGGGGCGACGAGCGGTTCCTGCCGGACGGCGATCCGGAGCGCAACGCCACCCAGGCCCGGGCGGCGCTGCTCGACGCGGTGCCGCTGGACCCGGAGCGCGTGCACGCCATGCCCGCGTCCGACGGGCCGCACGGCACCGACGTGGACGCGGCGGCGGCCGCCTACGCCGAGGAGCTGGCGCGTGCCGCGGGGCCGACGGACCACGGCGGGGTGCCGGAGTTCGACGTGCTGATGCTGGGCGTCGGCCCGGACACGCACGTGGCGTCCCTCTTCCCGGAGTTGCCCGCGGTGCGGGAGACGGAGCGCACGGTGGTGGGCGTCCACGGGGCGCCCAAGCCGCCGCCGACCCGGGTGACGCTGACCCTGCCGGCGATCCGCGCGGCCCGCGAGGTGTGGCTGCTGGCGGCCGGCGAGGACAAGGCGGAGGCCGCGGCGATCGCCCTGTCGGGCGCGGGCGAGATCCAGGCCCCGGCGGCGGGCGCGTACGGCCGGACCCGCACCCTGTGGCTGCTGGACGCCGCGGCGGCCTCGCAGCTGCCGCGGGCGCTGTACCCGCCGGCGTCGGCGTAACGCGCACGGCGCACGGAACGCGCGGACCCCCGTCTCGTCAGGAGGCGGGGGTCCGCGCGTTCCGGGTGGGTGGGGGCCCGTCACTTCACCGAGCCCGCCATCACCCCCTGGACGAAGTGCCGCTGGAAGGCGAAGAACACGGCGACCGGCACCACCAGGGACAGGAACGCGCCCGGTGCGAGCACGTCGATGTTGCTGCCGAACTGGCGGATCTGCGACTGGAGTTCCACCGTCAGCGGCTGCGAGGAGCTGTCCGCGAACAGCAGCGCCACCAGCATGTCGTTCCAGACCCACAGGAACTGGAAGATGGCCAGGCTGGCGATGGCCGGGCGCCCGACGGGCAGGATCAGCCGGGTGAAGATGCGCCACTCGCTGCCGCCGTCCATGCGGGCGGCCTCCAGCATCTCCTTGGGCATCTCGGCGAAGTAGTTCCGCAGCAGGAACACCGCGAACGGCAGTCCGTACGCCACGTGGAACAGCACGACGCCGGGGATGGTGCCGAACAGGCCCAGCTGGCCGAAGAGTTTGGCCACCGGCAGCAGCCCGATCTGCACGGGCACCACCAGCAGGGCGACCACGACGAGGAAGACCGTGTCCCGGCCGGGGAAGTCCAGCCAGGCGAAGGCGTATCCGGCGAGCGCCGCGACGACCACGACCAGCACCGTGGTCGGCACCGAGATCAGCACGGTGTTCCAGAACGCCTGGGTCATCCCCGAGTTCTTCAGCAGGGCCGCGTAGTTGTCGAAGGACAGCTGCCCGGGGCTGGTGAACACCGTCCACCAGCCGCCCTTGGCGGTGTCCTCGGCGGAGCGCATCGAGGACAGGAACAGGCCGGCCAGCGGGGTCATCCAGACCAGGCCGATCACGACCAGGAAGGCCTGCACGACCGCGTTGCCCAGGCCGCGCCGGATCGCGTTCATCGCTGGCTCCTTCGGAAGCGGCGGACGTTGAAGGCCATGGCGGGGACCACCAGCAGCAGGAGCAGCACACCGAGCGCGCTGCCCAGCCCCTGGTCGTTGCCGCCGCCGAACGACACCAGCCACATCTGGGTCGCCAGCACGGTCGCGTCCTCCTGCACGGGTCCGGGCGCGATGATGTAGACGAGGTCGAAGACCTTCATCACGTTGATCACCAGGGTGACGAAGACGACGGTGAGGACCGGTGCGAGCAGCGGGACGGTGATCCGGCGGAAGATCTGCCACTCGTTGGCGCCGTCCATCCGGGCCGCCTCCAGCGCGTCCCGCGGCAGGGCCGAGAGTCCCGCGCCGATCAGCACCATCGCGAACCCGGTCCAGATCCACAGGTAGGCCCCGATGATGGCCGGAGTGACGAGCGCCGGACCGAGCCAGGAGACGCCCTGGTAGGGGGGTGCGAAGTTCTCGGCGGGCAGTTTCAGCGCGTGGGGGCCGTCGTCCAGGCCGGTGAAGCGGAACGAGCCGTCGGCGCCGGTCGTGGTGCTCGCGACGGTGCGTCCGTCGCGGAGCGCCTCGACCTTCATCCCGGGCAGTCCGCTCTCCCCCTCGTCGACCCGGCCCGGCTCTCCTCCCCCGCCGGGGGTGAAGTCCAGGTACACCACGCCGCCGACCTCGTCGGGGGCCGCGTCGCGGGAGGCCGCCGGGGAGGCCGGTGCCGCCCCGCCGGGCAGGTCCTTGGGGGCCACGCCGACCAGGCCGAGTGCCGCCGTGCCGCCCGGCGGCACGTCCGTCCCGGTCACGTACGAGCCGTCCGCCTGCTTGGTCAGGCCGGCGCCGTCGCCCTCGCGGGCGCGGGCCGTCGGGTAGGAGGAGCCGTCCTCGAAGGCGTCGTGGACGGAGACGACGGCCGCGTTCAGGACGCCCTTGTCCGGGTCCTCGTCGTAGGCGAGCCGGAAGACGATGCCGGCCGCCAGGAAGGACACCGCCATCGGCATGAACAGCAGCAGTTTGAAGGCGGTGGCCCAGCGGATCTTCTCCACCAGCACGGCCAGGATCAGGCCCAGGCCGGTGAGCAGGGTGGGGGCGACGACGACCCAGATCGCGGTGTTCCGGACGGCCTTGAGGGTGACCGGGTCGCGGAACATCTCGAGGTAGTTCTCGCCGCCCACGAAGCGGGTGCCGGAGGCGTCGAAGAAGCTGCGTCCGACGGAGAACAGCACCGGGTAGACGACCAGCGCGCCCAGCAGGAGCAGGGCGGGCAGCACGAACAGCACGGCGACGATCCGCCCCCGCCGGCGCAGGCGCCGGCGGGGGGCACGGTCGGGGTGCGAAGGAGCCGGGGGGCTCGCCTCTTTCACCAGGGTGGCGGTCATGGCCGTCAGTTCCCGTAGGCCTTGGCCGCCGCCTTCTCCAGCTCGGCCGCGGTCTTCTCCGGGTCGGACGGGTCGCGCAGGAAGTCCTGGAGGATCTTCCACTCGCCCTTGCCCTGGGTGCCGCCGAAGGCCGCCGGGGCCTGGTCCGACATGTCGAAGCGGACCGAGTCGCCGGCCTCGATCAGGGACTTGGCGGTGGCGCGGGTGACGTCGTCGCCGTAGGAGCCGGGGTCGAGCTCCTTGTTCGGGGAGAGGAAGCCGCCGGCCTCGGCCCACACGGCGGCGGCCTCCGGCGTGGCGAGGTACTCGAGGAGCGCCATGCCGGCCTCGGCGTTCTTGCCGTCCTGGAGCACCACGGCCGCGTCGCCGCCGCTGACCACTGGGGCCTCGCCGTCGCCGACCGGCGGGAACGGGAAGAAGTCCGCGTCGGTGCCGATGTCCTTGCCGAACTGGTCCTTGGCGACGCCGGCCACGAAGTCGCCCTCGTAGACCATGGCGGCGTCCGGCTCGGGTCCGAAGACCTTCTCCACCGAGCCGGGGAAGTCGGTGGTCAGGGCTTCCTTCCGGCCGCCCGAGACGAGCCGCTCGTCCTCGAAGAGTTCGCCGAGCGTGGTGAGCGCCTCGACCACGCTCGGGTCGGTCCACTTGATCTCGTGCGCGGCGAGAGGGCGTCGTAGGTCTTGGGCGGGGTGACGCCCGCCTGCTCCAGGGCCTCGGGGCTGTACCAGACGGTCGACTTGTGGGCGGCCTTGAAGTAGAGGCCGTACAGGGTGCCGTCGACGCTGCCGTAGTTCCGCCACACCTCGGCGAAGTTCTTCTCCACGGTGCCCTGGACCTTCTTGTCCAGCGGCTTGAGCCAGCCCGCCTCGGCGAACTGCTTCAGCACGCCGACCTGGGGGACCATCACGACGTCGGGGGCGTTGCCGCCCTCGATCTTGCTGCCGACGACGGTGGAGACGNNGCGCCGAGGGCGAGCACCAGGGCGGTGCAGCCGGTGAGCAGGGTGGTACGTCGTCGCATCATCGTCGATGTCCCTTCGGAAACGTGCGGAATCGCGTTCGGGGGGCTTTCGGGTACGTGGGGGGGCGGGTTTCAGGAGCCGGTGATCCACCAGGCGGCCGTGGAGCCGGGCAGGACGCCGTCCGGGCACGG
>NZ_LIRG01000027.1:18662-42157 GCF_001419695.1 Streptomyces prasinopilosus | reverse complement strand
GCCGGTTACTCGGGCTGGTGTTCCGGACCTCCGAAGTCCGGGCTGCTGTAGTCCGGGCTCGAGTAGCTGGGCCGCCGGCCGCGGCCCGCGCCCTCGCCGGGGCTGGTGAACCCCGGCCGGCCGTAGCCGAGATGCGGGATGCGGCCGACCGGTCCGGACGGCGCCGCGTGGTGCAGCGCGGCCGCCGCGCCCGGGTCCGCGAGCGCGTCCCGCAGGAACGGGACGATCCCCTGCTCCCGCAGTGCCTCGTGCCAGGCGTCCCTGGCCAGGGCCAGTTCCCCGTCGGCCTCGCCGTACGGACCGCTCCGGGCCGAGGGCTTGTTGCGCAGGGCGGTCAGCAGCAGGCCCGCCGCGGCGACCAGGATGGCGACCGCGGTCACGGCGCCGAACGTCCAGCCCGTGGTGATCATGGTCCGGGCGAAGGTCGCGCCGAGGTCGAGCACGCGCAGGACGTAACCGACGAGCAGGAATATCGCGGCCGCGGTGCCGGCCAGGACGGGTGCCAGGACGACGGCGACGGCGCCCGCGCCGGCGGTCTCGGCGACCTCTCCCACGGTGGTGGCGAGCCCCGCCGTCTCCGGCCCGGAGGAGGCGGATGTCCGGGTGGACGGGGCGGACGACGCCGTCGGCCGGCGCAGTTCCTCGCGGACCTTGGTGTAGTGCCGGTACTCGGTCGCCGCGGCCGCCGTGATGACCGCGGTGGCGTTGAGTGCGATGGTGCGCAGTTGTTCGGAGGTGAGCCGCTGTCCGAGGGTGGCCAGTTCCGGGCGTTGTGGTGCGGAGCGCAGCACCTCGTCGAGAATCCGCGCGTAGTCCTGGCGGTCCTCGGTCAACAGATGCTGCGGAACGCTGTTCATGTGCATCCCCCGATGCTCCGTAGGGCTTGTGACTCGGCATGCCGACGAGCCGTTGGGCAGAAACGGAGGGGAGCCTGCTACGGATAAGCCGATGGTAGAGCGCCAACGGCCCGCCATGACAGGGGGTTTACCGAAATTGGACTCGGTCCGGTGCGGGCCCGGGCCGGGGGTTCCGGGCCCGGGACCCGCTCACTGGGCGAGCGGCAGTTGCTGGACCAGCAGCTTTCCGTCCATCGTCACGCCGCCGTCCATCGCGATGGCCAGTCCCTCGGCGTAGACGTGCGGACCCTCGACGACGGGACCGCTGTCGTCCTCGCCGTCCTCGGAGCCCACTTCGCCCAGCAGATACGGAATCGGGCTGTGGCCGTGAACGACCCGGGTGCCGCCGTACGTATCCAACAACGAGCGCACCGCCTCGGCACCGCCCTCGTCGCGGAAGGAGAACCGCTTGGTGAACTTGCGGAACAGGTCCCAGACCTCGTCGGCGTCGTTGCGGGTGATCGTCTCGCGGACGGTGTCGTTGACCTCCTCGATGGAGCGGCCGTAGTCGAGGTAGGCGGTGGTGTCGGAATGCAGCAGCAGATGGCCGTCGACGGCTTCGACGGCGTCCAGGCGGGCCATCCACTGCAGGTGGTGGTCCTGGAGGCGGTCCATGTCGGTCTTCTGCCCGCCGTTGAGCAGCCAGGCGGCCTGGAAGGTGGCGGTGCCCGCGCCGGAGTTGACGGGGGTGTCGCCGAAGCGCTTGGCACCGAGCAGCAGGAGTTCGTGGTTGCCCATCAGGGCCTTGCAGTAGCCGCCGGCCGCGGCGGCCTCGGCGGACAGCCGCATCACGAGGTCGATGACGCCGATGCCGTCCGGGCCGCGGTCGGTGAAGTCGCCGAGGAACCAGAGGCGCGCGGGGCCGGCGCACCACTGGCCCGCGGAGTCGATGAGGCCCTGCTCCTGGAGGGCGGCCACCAGTTCGTCGAGGTAGCCGTGGACGTCACCGACCACGTACAGCGGGCCGGGCCCGGGGACGGGCTGCGGTGCGGGTGCGGACGCGGGGTCGACGGTCACCTGCACGGTGTCACCCCGATTGATGACCGGGAGGTCCCGTTGTGTGGGGGTGTAGCCCTCCGGATGGTCCGCCTCGGAGGGCGGGACCACATTGCCGGGGTGCATGCTGTGGGCGTACGGACCGGTCTCGTGGACGTAAGCGGGCACCCGGAAGTCGCGCACCGTCGCCGTGCGCTCCACCGCGGGTCCCTGACCGGCCCCCTGAGTCATCGACCCCTCCACCATCACGCCGCAACTGCACCGCATCGGACTGCCTGGTCGCAGCGGCCCGCGGTGTCGTGCGCCCATCATAGGAATGCGGCTCGCGCCATGTGATGACCCAGGGGTGGTGAATCGACGCACGCGTCCAGTTCACCGCACATTTCATCCCCTTCTGACCAGGTCTTCGGCTTTTGTTCAGAGTCTTGGTCGTCCGGGTGCCGCTCGAGGAGCGGGCTCCTCACGGGACGGTGGCCGCCTACCTCCGGGAGACCGGTCCGCTGTCCGAGGAGGAGGACTTCCGGGGAGCCGGAGAAGCGGCGGAGGGTCGGCGAAGGGAGCCACCAGGGCTGGGGAGGGCTCGGGAGGCGCGGCGCCGCCCGTCCCGCGGGGGGCAGGTCCCCCGGGAGCCGCTGTCCCGCCTTCCGTGGGCCCGGCCGGTCATCCCTGGTGCGGGCCCGGCCGGGCATCTCCTCCGTGAGCCGTTGCCGCGGAGACCCTTCTGCCGCACTGCCGGCCCCCGCCTTCCGCCGCACCGCCGGACCCTCCCCGCCGGTCAGGTCCGCTCCGGCGACCGCGGCGGGCTGACCGTCGTGCGCGGGGGGCGGCGCTGCGACGAGGTGCGCACGATCAGTTCGGTGGGTATGACCTGTGCCACCGTGTGTTCGGCGTCGACGCCCTCGATCGCGTCGATCAGCAGCTGGACCACGGCCGTGCCGATGCGGCGCGGTTTGAGCGAGAGCGTGGTGACGGGCGGCTCGGTGTTGGCGTAGACGGTCGACTCGCTGCAGCAGACCAGCAGCAGGTCGTCCGGGACGCGCAGGCCGTAGCGGCGTGCGGCGGCGAGCAGGTCGGTGCCGTTCGGATCGAACAGGCCGTAGACGGCGTCCGGGCGGTCGGGGCGTGCGAGGAGCCGGTCGGCGGCGACGGCGCCGGCGCACGGATCGTGCGCCGGATAGGCCTCGTAGACCGGATCCTGGCCGACGCGTTCGCACCAGTGCAGGTAAGCGGTGGTCGACAGGTGGGTGTACGTGTCGGTCGTGGTCCCGGTCAGCAGGCCGATGCGGCGGGCGCCGGCGTCGGCCAGGTGGTCGAGGATCCCGAGGACGGCTGCTTCGTGGTCGTTGTCCACCCAGGCCGTGACCGGGAGCGAGCCGGCCGGACGGCCGTCGGAGACGACCGGTAAGCCCTGCCGGACCAGTTCGCTGACGACCGGGTCCTGGTCGGAGGGGTCGATGACGACCGTGCCGTCCAGGGCGACGTTGGACCACACGTCGTGGCGGGAGGTGGCGGGAAGGATCACGAGGGCGTAGCCGCGGGCGAGGGCGGCGGAGGTGGCGGCGCGTGCCATCTCGGCGAAGTACGCGAACTCGGTGAAGGTGAAAGGTTCTTCCCCGTACGTGGTCACGGTCAGACCGATGAGCCCCGATTTGCCGGTGCGGAGCGTACGGGCGGCGGCCGAGGGACGGTAGCCCAGTCTGTCGGCGACCTCGCGGACGTGGCGCCGGGTGGCGTCCGGGAGCCGGCCCTTGCCGTTGAGGGCGTCGGAGACGGTCGTGATGGACACTCCGGCTGCGGCGGCCACGTCCCTGATGCCCGCTCGACCCGGCCTGCTGTTTCGGCGTGAGGTTTCCGCGCGGCTCACCTGGTGCTTCCCTGCTGCTGTCATGGCGAGCCGATAGTAGGGCTCATGCGGTGGGGTAGGGCGGACGCATATGCATGCGTTGACAGGCACGTTTCTGCATGATCATTAAACGGTAAACCCCTTGGGAAAGAAGGGGCTTCAGCGTCCCGTTGTCAGGATCTGGCGCGTCGGCGTACACGGGCCTGCCGAGGAGGTGAGGTTGCGAAGAGGTCTCAACTCACCTGCACGAGGGACGCGCACCACGGCGCAAGCCACCGGCGCGTAGATATATGTGGGGGGCGCCCCCTGTCCGGACATCTTTTGTGTCCCTTCGTGGGCTGATCCCCCTGTTCCCGAAGGGGGCCGATGTGCCTCGTGCGGTTCCACCGGGTCCGAGGGCGGCACGAGGCCGGTGCACCTCGCGAGGCCCTCCGCGACGGGTGCCCCGGACCGCTCCGCGACGGGTGCCCCGGACCGCTCCGCGACGGGTGCCGCGGGCCCGCACCGCGACGGGTGCCGCGGGCCCGCACCGCGACGGATGCCGCGGGCCCGCACCGCGGTCTGCGCCGCGGCCCGGCCCGGCCCCGTCCCGACGGGTCCGCCCTCATCGCCGCTGTACGCATCTACGCAGTGACGCCGAATCCTCATAAGGTGAGCAGTATTGGATGTCGGCGGCGGTCGAGGGCCGCCGGTCTTCGGAGGAGGACTGCGGTGAGCGAGACGAGCCCCAAGCTGCGCGCCGAGCTGGAGGGGATCCCCACGTACAAGCCGGGCAGGCCGGCGGCGGCCGGGGGGCCGGTGGCCTACAAGCTGTCCTCCAACGAGAACCCCTACCCGCCGCTGCCCGGGGTGATGGAGGCCGTGGCGTCCGCGGCCTCCTCCTTCAACCGCTACCCCGACATGGCCTGCACGTCGCTGATGGAGGAACTGGCCGAGCGCTTCGCCGTCCCGGTCTCCCACCTGGCCACCGGCACCGGCTCGGTCGGCGTCGCCCAGCAGCTGCTGCAGGCCACCTCGGGCCCCGGGGACGAGGTGATCTACGCGTGGCGTTCGTTCGAGGCGTACCCGATCATCACCAGGATCAGCGGTGCCACCGCCGTGCAGGTGCCGCTGACGCCGGGCGACGTGCACGACCTGGACGCGATGGCCGAGGCGATCACCGAACGGACCCGGCTGATATTCGTTTGCAACCCGAACAACCCGACCGGCACGGCGGTGCGGCGGGCGGAGCTGACGCGTTTCCTCGACCGGGTGCCCCGTGATGTCCTGGTGGTGATCGACGAGGCGTACCGCGAGTTCATCCGCGATCCCGAGGTCCCGGACGGTGTGGAGTTCTACCGGGACCGGCCCAACGTCTGCGTGCTGCGGACCTTCTCCAAGGCCTACGGTCTGGCGGGGCTGCGGATCGGCTTCGCGATCGCCCACGAGCCGGTGGCCGCGGCGCTGCGCAAGACGGCGGTGCCGTTCGGTGTGAGCCAGGTCGCGCAGGACGCCGCGATCGCCTCGCTGCGCGCCGAGGACGAGCTCATCGGCCGGGTCGGTTCGCTGGTGTGCGAGCGCAACCGTGTCATGGAGGCGCTGCGCGCGCAGGGCTGGGAGGTGCCGGAGAGCCAGGCCAACTTCGTGTGGCTGAGGCTGGGGGAGCGCACGACGGCGTTCGCGCAGGCGTGCGAGCAGGCGGGTGTGGTGGTCAGGCCCTTCCCCGGTGAGGGCGTGCGGGTGACGGTCGGCGAGGCCGAGGCCAACGACATCTTCCTGAAGGTGACGGAAGCCTTCCACCGGGAGCCGTAGCCGCACCCGGTCGGGCGCGGGACCGGGAGGGCCGGGCGACGGATCATCCGTCGCCCGGCCCTCCCGTTTTTCGACCGTTACCGGCGAGGGGTTGACGTCACAGTGGACCCCCCTTCCGAATCCGGAAAGCGGTAGGCCATAATTGCTTGTGAATGTGAACGCGTTCACAAGCGCGTCCTGTTTCCGCCCTGATGTGGGGGAGGAACGGGATCAAGCGGTCGTTGTGACACGGCGAAGCAAGGCGATGCAAGGAGTGTGACGTGGACCTGGCTCTGGCGCCGGAGACGCTGGCGCGATGGCAGTTCGGCATTACCACCGTCTACCACTTCCTCTTCGTTCCTCTGACGATCTCGCTGGCGGCCCTCGTGGCAGGGCTGGAGACCGCCTGGGTGCGCACCGGGAAGGACAAGTACCTCAAGGCGACGAAGTTCTGGGGGAAGCTCTTCCTGATCAACATCGCGATGGGTGTGGTCACCGGCATCGTGCAGGAGTTCCAGTTCGGCATGAACTGGTCCGACTACTCGCGGTTCGTCGGTGACGTCTTCGGTGCTCCGCTCGCCTTCGAGGCCCTGGTCGCCTTCTTCTTCGAGTCCACCTTCATCGGCCTGTGGATCTTCGGCTGGGACAAGCTGCCCAAGAAGATCCACCTGGCCTGCATCTGGATGGTCTCCCTCGGCACGCTGCTGTCGGCGTACTTCATCCTGGCGGCCAACTCCTGGATGCAGCACCCGGTCGGCTACCGGATCAACGAGGAGAAGGGCCGGGCGGAACTCACCGACTTCTGGCTGGTCCTCACCCAGAACACCACGCTCAACCAGGTCTTCCACAGCTTCTCGGCGTCCGCGCTGACCGGCGGCGCCTTCATGGTCGGCATCGCCGCCTTCCACCTGATGCGCAAGAAGCACATCCCGGTGATGCGGACGTCGCTCCGGCTCGGTCTGGTCACCATGGCGGTCGGAGGCATGTTCACCGCGATCAGCGGAGACACCCTCGGCAAGGTCATGTACGAACAGCAGCCCATGAAGATGGCCGCCGCCGAAGCCCTGTGGGACGGCGAGAGCCCGGCGCCGTTCTCCGTGTTCGCCTACGGCGACGTCGACAAGGGGCACAACAAGGTCGCCCTGGAGATTCCCGGGCTCCTGTCCTTCCTCGCCCACGGCGACTTCGAGTCGCACGTGCCCGGCATCAACGACACCAACGAGGCCCTGCAGGAGCAGTTCGGCCCCGGTGACTACAAGCCCATCGTGCCGGTCGCCTACTGGGGCTTCCGCTGGATGATCGGCTTCGGCATGGCGTCCTTCTCGCTGGCCCTGCTGGGGCTCTGGCTGACGAGGAAGAGGTTCCTGCTGCCGGCCGCCCTGCGCACCGGGGAGGACGAGGTGCCGCACCTGGTGCTGCTGAAGAAGCCGCTGAGCGCGAGGCTCAGCCGGCTGTACTGGCTCCTGGCGCTCTGGACCATGGCGTTCCCCCTGATCGCCAACGCCTGGGGATGGATCTTCACCGAGATGGGCCGGCAGCCCTGGGTCGTCTACGGGGTGATGCAGACCCGGCACGCGGTCTCCCCCGGAGTCTCCCAGGCCGAGGTCATCACCTCGATGACCGTCTTCACCCTGCTGTACGCCGCCCTGGCCGTGGTGGAGGTCAAGCTGCTCGCCAAGTACGTCAAGGCGGGCCCGCCCGAGCTCACCGAGGCCGATCTCAACCCGCCCACGAAGATCGGCGGCGACCTCCGGGACGCCGACAAGCCGATGGCCTTCTCGTACTAGGCCCGAGGGAGCCGCAGAGTCATGGAACTGCACAACGTCTGGTTCGTTCTGATCGCCTTCCTGTGGATCGGCTACTTCTTCCTGGAGGGCTTCGACTTCGGGATCGGGATCCTCACCCGGCTGCTCGCCCGCGACCGTGCCGAGAAGCGGGTGCTGATCAACACCATCGGTCCCGTCTGGGACGGCAACGAGGTGTGGCTGCTCACGGCCGGCGGCGCGACCTTCGCCGCCTTCCCCGAGTGGTACGCCACGCTCTTCTCCGGCTTCTACCTGCCCCTGCTGGTGATCCTGGTCTGCTTGATCATCCGCGGTGTCGCCTTCGAGTACCGGGTCAAGCGGCCGGAGGAGAGCTGGCAGCGCAACTGGGAGACGGCGATCTTCTGGACCTCGCTCATTCCCGCCTTCCTCTGGGGCGTGGCGTTCGGCAACATCGTGCGCGGAGTGAAGATCGACGCCGAGTTCGAGTACGTGGGCAACGTCTGGGACCTGCTCAACCCGTACGCGCTGCTGGGCGGCCTGGTCACGCTGACGCTCTTCACCTTCCACGGTGCCGTGTTCGCCGCGCTCAAGACCGTCGGCGACATCCGGGGCCGGGCCCGGCAGACGGCCCTGCGCACAGGACTGATCACCGCCGTCCTCGCCCTGGCCTTCCTGGGATGGACGCAGATCGAACGCGGTGGCGGGGCCAGCCTGGTCGCGATGGCCGTCGCGGTCGCCGGTCTGGTCGCCGCCCTGGTGGCGAACCAGGCGGGGCGCGAGGGCTGGTCGTTCACCCTGTCCGGCGTCACCATCGTGGCCGCCGTGACGATGCTCTTCCTGACGCTCTTCCCGAACGTCATGCCCTCCACGCTCAACGAGGACTGGAGCCTCACGGTCACCAACGCCTCCTCCAGCGACTACACATTGAAGATCATGACCTGGCTCACGGTCATCGCCGCGCCGCTCGTCATGGTCTACCAGGGCTGGACGTACTGGGTCTTCCGCAAGCGGATCGGCACCCAGCACATAGCCGATCCCGTGCACTGAGGTGTGTTTCACGTGAAACCGATCGATCCCCGACTGCTCCGCCACGCCCGCGCCACACGGCTCTTCCTGATGGCGGTGGTCGCCCTGGGCGTCCTCGGCGCGGTGCTGGTGATCGCTCAGGCCATGCTCATCGCCGAGGTGGTGGTGGGTGCCTTCCAGCACGGCATGACCGTGGCCGGCCTCGGCACCCCCCTGCTGCTCCTGGCCTGCGTCGCGGTCGGCCGCGCCCTGGTCGGCTGGCTCACCGAGCTGGCCGCGCACCGGGCGAGCGCGGCGGTCAAGTCGGAGCTGCGGGGCCGGCTGCTGGAACGGGCGACGGCACTCGGCCCGGGGTGGCTGACCGGGCAGCGGACCGGCTCGCTGGTGGCCCTGGCGACCCGCGGGGTCGACGCCCTCGACGGATACTTCTCGCGTTACCTGCCCCAGCTGGGGCTCTCGGTGGTCGTTCCGGTGGCGGTGCTGGCGCGGATCGTCACCGAGGACTGGGTCTCGGCCGCGATCATCGTCGTCACCCTGCCGCTGATCCCGGCCTTCATGATGCTGATCGGCTGGGTCACCCAGTCCCGGATGGACCGGCAGTGGGAGCTGCTGTCCCGGCTGTCCGGCCATTTCCTGGACATCGTGGCCGGCCTGCCGACGCTGAAGGTGTTCGGACGGGCCAAGGCGCAGGCGGATTCGATCCGGCGGATCACCGCCGAGTACCGCAGGGCGACCATGCGGACCCTGCGGATCGCCTTCATCTCCTCCTTCGCGCTGGAGCTCCTCGCCACTGTCTCGGTGGCACTGGTCGCCGTGACGATCGGCATGCGGCTCGTGTACGGCGACATGGACCTGTACACCGGCCTGCTCATCCTGATCCTCGCCCCCGAGGCGTATCTGCCCCTGCGGCAGGTGGGCACGCAGTACCACGCGGCGGCCGAGGGGCTGGCCGCCGCGGAGGAGATCTTCCAGGTCCTGGAGACCCCGGTGCCGGCGCCGGGGACCGGGGCGGTGCCGTCGGGCGCCCTGTCCTTCGAGGGGGTGTCCGTCCGCTATCCCGGCCGGTCGGCGGACGCCGTGTCGGACGTGTCCTTCTCCGTCGAACCGGGCGAGACGGTCGCACTCGTCGGACCGAGCGGAACCGGCAAGTCGACCCTGCTGAACGTGCTGCTGGGCTTCGTGCGGCCGGCCGGAGGGCGGGTGCGGATCGGGGGAGCGGATCTCACCGGTATCGATCCGGTCCAGTGGCACAGCCGGGTGGCCTGGGTGCCGCAGCGGCCGCACCTGTACGCCGGGACGGTCGCCGAGAACGTACGCCTGGCCCGGCCGGACGCGGACGACGACGCCGTCCGCCGGGCCCTGCGGGACGCGGGCGCCCTGGAGTTCGTGGACGCGCTGCCCGAGGGCGTCGGCACGGTCCTGGGCGAGGACGGGACGGGTCTGTCCGCGGGGCAGCGGCAGCGGATCGCGCTGGCCCGTGCGTTCCTCGCGGACCGGCCCGTGCTGCTGCTCGACGAGCCGACGGCCGCACTGGACGGTGCCACCGAGGCCGAGGTCGTGGCAGCGGTACGACGCCTGGCGGCCGGCCGGACGGTGCTGCTGGTGGCGCACCGGCCGGCACTGCTCGCGGTGGCGGACCGCGTGGTGCGGCTGACGGAGCCCGCGCCCGGTGACCGGACGCTGCCCGAGCACGAGGACACCGCCTTCGTCACCGGCCGGGAACGGTTGGACGTCCAGCCCGCGCTCGACTGGGAGCGGGTGGAGGAGGACGAGTCCGACGACTCCGCGGCCCCGGCGCCGGCCGAGCCGGTGGCGGAGGCCGGAGCGGGAGGCGTGCTGGCCCGCGTCCGCGCCATGTCCGGTGCCCGCCGGGGGCGGCTCGTGTTCGCCCTGCTGCTCGGCAGCCTCGCACTGGGCAGCGCCGTGGGCCTCATGGCCACGTCCGGGTACCTCATCTCCCGGGCCTCGCAGCAGCCGCCCGTGATGTACCTGATGGTCGCCGTCACGGCGACCCGGACCTTCGGCATCGGACGGGCCGTGTTCCGGTACGCCGAGCGGCTGGTGTCGCACGAGGCGGTTCTGCGGATGCTGGCCGACACCAGGGTCGCGGTGTACCGACGGCTGGAGCGGCTGGCGCCCGCCGGACTGCGCGGGGTCCGCCGGGGCGACCTGCTCTCCCGGCTGGTCGCCGACGTGGACGAGCTCCAGGACTACTGGCTGCGCTGGCTCCTGCCGGCGGGTGCGGCGGTCGTCGTCTCGGCACTGTCGGTCGGTTTCACGGCCTGGCTGCTCCCCGAGGCCGGCGCCGTCCTCGCGATCGGGCTGCTCGCGGCGGGGGCGGGCCTGCCCCTGCTCACGGGTGCGGTGGCCCGGCGTACGGAGCGCAGGCTGGCGCCCGCCCGCGGGGTCCTCGCGACCCGTGTCACCGATCTGCTCACCGGGACCGGGGAACTGACGGTCGCCGGGGCCCTGCCCGCACGGGCCGCCGAGGCCCGGCGAGCCGACGGCGTGCTCACCCGGATCGCCTCGCGCGCCGCCGCCGCCACCGCTCTCGGCGACGGGCTCGTCGCCCTCGTCTCGGGTCTGACCGTCACGGCCGCGGCCCTCGTCGGCGTCCAGGCGGTGACCGCCGGCCGGCTGGACGGAGTGGCGCTGGCCGTCGTCGTCCTCACCCCGCTCGCGGCCTTCGAGGCCGTGCTCGGGCTGCCGCTCGCCGTGCGGCACCGGCAGAGGGTGCGCAAGAGCGCCGAGCGCGTGTACGAGGTCCTGGACGCCCCGGCGCCCGTGCGGGAACCGGAGCAGCCCCGGCAGGCACCCGCGTCGCCGTTCCCGCTCGTGGTCGAGGGACTCGAGGCCCGGCACGCCGGGCAGGGACGGGACGCGCTCGCCGGACTCGACCTGACGCTGGAGCAGGGGCGCAGGATCGCGGTGGTCGGTCCGTCCGGCTCCGGCAAGACGACGCTCGCACAGGTGCTGCTGCGGTTCCTGGACCCGGGCGCCGGTTCGTACACGCTGGCCGGCGTGGACGCGCGCGCCCTGGACGGCGACGACGTACGGGGACTGGTCGGGCTGTGCGCGCAGGACGCCCACCTCTTCGACAGTTCCGTACGGGAGAACCTGCTGCTCGCGAAGCGCGGGGCCACCGAGGAGGAACTGCGCGACGCGCTCGCCCGGGCCCGGCTGCTGGAGTGGGCCGACGGTCTGCCCGACGGTCTGGACACGCTCGTCGGTGAGCACGGGGCGCGGCTCTCCGGCGGTCAGCGGCAACGCCTGGCCCTGGCCAGGGCGCTGCTCGCGGACTTCCCCGTCCTGGTGCTGGACGAGCCCGCGGAGCACCTCGACCTGCCGACCGCCGACGCGCTCACCGCCGATCTGCTGTCCGCCACCGAGGGCCGCACGACACTGCTGATCACCCACCGGCTGGCCGGGCTCGAAGCGGTGGACGAGGTGGTCGTGCTGGACGAGGGACGTGTGGTGCAGCGCGGCACGTACCGCGAACTGGCCGCCGCGGCCGGGCCGTTGCGCCGGATGGCGCGACGGGAGGCGGAGTCGGACCGGCTGATGGAGCTGGTGGAGGCGGGCTGACCGGGCCCGCCCCGGGCGCGCGTGACGCGGCGGGCGCGCCCGGGACGGGCCCGCGCGACGTGAGAACGCTCGACGGACTGTCAACCCCGATCAGGGAAGACCCTGTTCGGCGGTACCGATGGTCCATCCGGGTCGTACGGTCCCCCAGGCGTACGACATGAACAGGACCGCGGCCGGGGCGGGGGCCAGGATCGCTGTCATGCGCCTCCCCCGCCGTCGTCCGCTGCTCGTCGCCGTGCCCTTGTGCGCGCTCGCGGTGCTCGCCGCCCGGCCCGCCGACGGGGAGGGCGACGGCCCGCACGTTCCGGGGCACGGCCCGGAGTCCGGGCTCAGCGCGGAGGTGGCACGGCTCTACGAGGAGGCGGCCGCGGCGACACGGAAGTACGAGGAGGGCCGGCGGCAGGCCGACCGGCAGCGGACCGAGGTGGGCCGGCTGGAGAAGCTGCTCGACCGGGAGCGCCGGGAGGCCGAGGCCCTGCGCGACGACCTCGGCCGCATCGCACGGTCGCAGTACCGCAGTGGCGGTGGACTGCCGCTGACCGCGCACATGATCCTCGCGGACGACCCGGAGAAGGTGTTGCGCGGTCAGCGTGCCTTGTGGAAGGCCGGACTGACCCTCGACAACGCGATCGAGAAGAACGCGCGCGCCGAGGCCCGGCTCGCCCTGAACGAGGCGAAGGCGGAGAAGGCGTGGAAGGCGCTGGAGAAGAAGAACAAGGAACTCGCCGAGCTCAGGAGCGGCATCGAGCGGAAGCTCGAGACGGCGCGGTGGCAGCTGCAGGGCCAGGCGGACGTGTCGGTGGCGGCCGGTTCCTGTCGCGGGGCGGCGCGGCTCGACCAGCCGGATACCGCCTTCACCGGGTCCTGGGTGACGCCGGTGGAGACCTACGTGCTGTCCGCTTCCTACGGCAGCGGTGGGGCGCTCTGGGCGAGCCGGCACACCGGCCAGGACTTCGCGGTGCCGATCGGCACGCCGGTGCGGTCCGTGGGAGCGGGCAAGGTGGTGAAGGTGTCCTGCGGAGGGGCCTTCGGCATCGAGATCGTGGTCGAGCACGCGGGCGGCTACTACACCCAGTACGCCCACCTGGCCGCGGTCGCCGTGGACCAGGGCGAACGCGTCTCGTCCGGTCAGTGGATCGGCCAGTCCGGGACCAGCGGCAACTCCACCGGGCCGCACCTGCACTTCGAGGTGCGGATCACGCCCGAGATGGGTTCGGCGGTGGATCCGGTGGCGTGGCTGGCGCAACGCGGGCTGGCCCTCTGAGCGGGCGCCTCCGGGCCGCGCCCGCTCCGCCGTCCACGCCGGGCCCGCCCGTGGCGGTCGGCCCGCCCCGGTGGCCGGCCCCGGTCACGGCCGTTCGCTCAGCAGCTGTTCGATCACCACGGCCACGCCGTCCTCGTTGTTGGCGACGGTGCGCCCCGAGGCGGCGGTGAGGACGTCCGGGTGGGCGTTGCCCATCGCGTAGGAGCGGCCCGCCCAGGCCAGCATTTCGATGTCGTTGGGCATGTCCCCGAACGCCACGACCTCCTCGTGCGAGATCCCGCGCTCGGCGCAGCACAGGGCGAGGGTGCTGGCCTTCGACACGTCGGGACCGCTGATCTCCAGCAGGGCGCTGGGGCTGGAGCGGGTGACGTTGGCGCGGGTGCCGACGGCCAGCCGGGCCAGGGCGAGGAAGGCGTCGGGGTCGAGTTCGGGATGGTGCGCGAGGATCTTGAGCACCGGCTCGTCGGCGGCGGGACCGTCCGGCGCCAGCAGTTCCTCGGCAGGGGCGCGGAGGTCCGGTATCTCCATGTGCAGCTTCGGATAGGCCGGCTCCTGGTGGAAGCCGTAGGTCTGCTCGACGGCGTACACGGTGCCGGGCGCCGCCTCACGCAGCAGCCGTATCGCGTCCAGCGCGTTCTGCCGGGCCAGCTCGCGCACCTTCACGAAACGGTGGGCGCCGGCACCGCCGTGCAGGTCGACGACGGCGGCGCCGTTCCCGCAGATGGCGAGCCCGTGACCGTGGACGTGGTCGGCGACCACGTCCATCCAGCGGGCCGGGCGGCCGGTGACGAAGAAGACCTCGATGCCCGCGTCCTCGGCGGCGGCCAGTGCGGCGATCGTGCGGGGGGACACCGTCTTGTCGTCGCGCAGCAGGGTGCCGTCGAGGTCGGTGGCGATGAGCCGCGGCGGGGTGACAGGGCTGTCCCTCCGCTCGAGCGAGGTCGAGAACTGGGGGGAGCCCGGGGTCTCGGGCTGTGCGGTCGCTGAGGTCACCCCGCCATTGTCCCGCATGTGCCCGCACGGGCGTGCGGCACTCCGCACGGGTGAGTGATCACCGCTCTCGATGAGCGCCCGGAACGCCGTGGCGGCCCGGGCGGCGGTGGAGCGGTGGGGGGCCGGACGCGGGCATCGGTCCGGCTCGACGCCCGCCCGCTCAGCCCAGCTGGGCCGACGCCTCCATGGCGATCCGCTCGAAGATCTTCCGGTCCGCCGCGAAGTCCGAGTCGGGGATGGGCCAGTGGAGCACGAGTTCGGTGAAACCGAGCTCCGCGTGGCGGCCCGCGAAGTCGACGAACGCGTCCAGGGACTCCAGCGGGCGCCCCCGGTCCGGGGTGAATCCGGTGAGCAGGATCTTGTCCGGCTCGGCCGTGTCCCGCCCGATCTCGGCACAGGCGTCGGCCAGCTTCTCCATCTGGCCGCGGAGGGCGTGCACCGACTGTTCGGGCGTGCCGTTCTCGTACAGCTTGGGGTCGCCCGTGGTCACCCACGCCTGCCCGTACCGGGCGGCGAGCCGCAGTCCGCGCGGTCCGGTGGCGGCCACGGCGAACGGCAGCCGGGGCCGCTGCGCGCACCCGGGGATGTTGCGGGCCTCGTGCGCCGCGTAGAAGTCGCCCTCGTACGACACGGAGTCCTCCGTGAGCAGCCGGTCGAGCAGCGGTACGAACTCGGCGAAGCGGTCCGCCCGCTGGCGCGGGGTCCATGGCTCCTGGCCGAGCGCGGTGGCGTCGAAACCGGAGCCGCCCGCGCCGATGCCGAGGGTGAAGCGTCCGCCCGAGATGTCGTCGAGGGAGATCAGTTCCTTGGCCAGGGTCACCGGGTGCCGGAAGTTCGGCGAGGTGACGAGCGTGCCGAGCCGGAGCCGTTCGGTGGCTGCCGCGGCGGCGGTGAGTGTGGGCACCGCGCCGAACCAGGGGCCGTCCCGGAAGGTCCGCCAGGACAGGTGGTCGTAGGTGTAGGCGGCGTGGAAGCCCAGTTCCTCGGCGCGCAGCCACTTGTCGCGGCCCCCCTCACGCCAGCGGTCGATCGGCAGGATCACAGTGCTCAGTCGCATGGGACGACCCTACGAGAGACCGAGCAGCTGCTGCATCGACTGCGCGGCGCGGACGGCGGCGTCACCGCAGCAGTTGTTGAACAGGACGTGGACCTCCCGGGCCTGCTCGGCCATCTCACGGACGCGGGGGACCCACTCGGAGAGTTCCCCGGGCGTGTACGAGTGACGGAACCTCTCCTCCTTGGTGCCGGTCCCCCACGCGCTGTTGCGGCCGTGGAAGCGCACCAGGGCGAGTTCCGGTGTGGTGACCCGTACGACGGGGGGCACGGAAGCGGCGAGCGTCTGCACCATGTCCACGGCCACGGCGGCCGTGTCCAGCTCTGTCAGCAGGGCGGTCGTGGCCTCGACGTGGTCCTCGTGCCACCAGCCGGGGTGCCGGAACTCCACGGCCATCGGCCATCCCGCGGCACGCTCGCGGCACCGGCGCAGGAACTCCACCGCCGGTCTCCCCGGTACGAGCCGGTGCGGGAACTGGAAGACCAGCGTGCCCAGGCGGCCGGACGCGCGCAGCGGTTCGAGGGCCGCGCTGTACCGGTCCCACACCTCGTCGAGCAGCCCGGGATCGACGCCTGTCCGCCCCCGCTGCCGCGCGAGGGCCGGACGCAGGTCGGCGGGCAGCGCCTCCGGTCGTGTGGGATGCCCGGTGAGCAGGGAGAACGCCTTCACGTCGAACCGGAAGCCCTCAGGGGTGCGGTCGGTCCACAGAAGGCTGTTGCGGGTGCTGGGCAGCCCGTAATAGGTGGAGTCCACCTCCGCCACCGGGAACCGTGCGGCGTAGTGCCGCAGTCTGCCCTCGGCGTCACGGTGGCCTGTCGGATACCAGCCGCTGGACACCAGCGCCTTGTCCGTCCACGAGCAGGTTCCGACCCGGATCTCTCCCATCCCGCCCGTCTTCCCCGGACGCGGTGACGGATTCGTCCGGCACGCGGGGTCGTCCTCCCGGTGGTCCGCGGCGGGTTCCGGTGGTGGGCGACGGGCTCCGGTGAGGGGCGACGGGCTTCAGTGCTCGGCAACGGGCTCCGGGGTTCCGCCGGAGCCGCGGGGCTGTCCTCGTTCCGGCGGCGGTGCGGGAGGGGCGGGCGTTCGGTCTCGCGTCGCGGGGCCCGGGTCTCACGGTGCCCGTCCGCGCCGGGGTGTTTCACGTGAAACGGCTGCCGCACGTCCGACGATCACCGCACGCGCGCACTCAGCCACGGTGTGAGGAGGAGCAGGGGGATGAACTCCTTGTGCGTCCGGTCGCCGGGCAGCGGCACGATCAGGAAATAGCCCGGTGGGAAGCGCCGGCTCCGGACGTGGGCGAGGCCGTCGAAGACGGAGCGGAGGAAGGCGGGCACCTCGTCACGTGGGATGTCGGGGCATTCCACCCCCTCCACGTCGATCAGGGCGTCGTCCTCGGGATAGAGCCGCACGCCGATCCGGGGCAGGCCGCCGAACTCGACGTAGGCCTCGTGGGGGAGGGAGCCGTCCGGGTCGGTGGACACGCCCACGCCGGCCGCGATGCGGCGTGATGTCCGGTCGGCGCCGATGTCATGGGTGACCTCGATCTCGCGCTCGTACAGGTCCGCGAGTTCTCGGAGGGCGGTGACGGCGGCCTCGGTGGTGGGCAGGTGTTCCATGCCATTGATCATGCGGTGCCGTCGGCCACCGGGGAACCGCCGCGTCCGTGCTTCTCGGGGAACCGCAGATACCCGGGAGGCACGGCGCCGGTCAGCCACACGCCGTTCGCGCTCACCCGGAAGACGTGGCCGTCACGGTGCATGGCGGCCGAGTCCACGGAGAGCACCACGGGACGGCCCCTGCGAGCGCCCACGCGGGTCGCCGTCGCGCGGTCGGCGGAGAGGTGCACGTCGTGCCGGTCCATGGGCAGCAGCCCTTCGGCGCGGATGGCGGCGAGGTGGCGGGCGACGGTGCCGTGGAAGAGGTACGGGGGCGGGACGGACGGCGGCAGTCCGAGGTCGATCTCGATGCTGTGCCCCTGGTCGGCGCGGATCCGGGTGCCCTCGACCGTGAAGCGCCGCTTGTCAGGGGCGGCGACGACGTGGTCCAGTTCTGCCCGGGTGAACCGGAAGCCGTGCGCGGCCGCCGCGGCGATCAGCGTGTCGATCTCGACCCAGCCGGCTCCGTCCGGGGTGAGCCCGAGAGCCTCGGGATCATGGCGCAGATGCCTGGCCAGGTACTTCGACACCTTCACGGTGCGTCTTTCGTCCATCCGCTCAGCCTGCCGGGAGAGACGCGGATCACGCGACTGTTTTTGCCGGAGATGTTTGATCCACAGAGAGGGCTGTTTATCCACAGAGGAGTCGGCCGAACCTGTGGACAACCGTACCGCCGGCTCCCGCGCGGCCCGTGCCATAGCTCCCGCACGGCCCTGTACCGCCGGCTCCCGCGCGGCCCCGTCCCCGCTCCGCACGGTCCCGTCCCTCGCTCCGCACGGCCCCCGTACCGTCGGCCGGCGGCGGCCCCGGGCCCCGGACCGGTCCTCACACCCGTCGCCTCCTCTCGACCACCTCACGACGGTGGTCCTCCCCGGCGGCGTCACCCCGGCGGTTTCGTCCGGGAGATCCTGCGCAGTGCTCCCGGCAGCCACCGGACCCACGGGTACCCGCCGCGTGCCCGCGGGGGCACCGGCGCCACCGCGTCGTTCCGCACCACCGCGCGCAGGATCGCGGCGGCGACCCTCTCCGGAGGGCAGTCGCGCAGCCCGTGGAGGCGGGCCGCGCGCCGCCCGCGGCGCCGTTCCCTCCCGGCGTCCGCGCCCGCGGGGCGCGTACCGGAGGTGATGCCGGTGGTGACCGGGCCGGGGCAGACGGCCGTCACCCCGATCCTCCGGTCCGCGAGTTCCGCGCGCAGGCACTTGCTGAGCATCAGCACCGCCGCCTCGGCCGTGCTGCGGGCGGGCGGCACCCGGGACGGCCGGCACGCGGCGACGGACGCCACGTTCACGATGTGCCCGCCCTGTCCGCGCTCGGCCATCCGTGCGCCGAAGAGCCGGCAGCCATGGATCACCCCCCACAGACCGGCGTCGAGGACCTGCTTCCAGTCCTCCGGAGCGGTCCGGAGGAAGGAGTCGCCCGGCCCGGCCTCCGCGGTGTTCACCAGGAGGTCCACCACACCGTGCTCCGCGGTGATCTCCTCGGCGAGCCTCTCCATGGCCGGGGCGTCGGACACGTCGACGGTCCTGGCCCAGGCCGCGGACGCTCCGGCCGAACGGGCCTCCTCGGCGGTGCGGACCGCCGCCTCCTCGTCCCGGTCGACGGCCACCACGCGTGCGCCCGCCCCGGCGAGAGCGAGCGCCGTCGCCCGTCCGATGCCGCGGCCCGCCCCGGTGACCAGGACGAGCTGTCCCCCGAACCGGTCCGCGTGCCGGCCCGGGGCGGTGACCTCTGTCCGGCCGGCCTCCACGGAGGTCACGAACTCGGTGATCCAGGTCGTGAGCAGGTCCGGGTGGGTCCGCGGCACCCAGTGCTTCGCCGGGAGCGTCCGACGGGTCAGCCGCGGTGCCCACAGCTCGAGTCCGTCGTGGAGCCGCTCCGAGAGGAAGGCGTCCTCCAGCGGCGTGACGAGCTGCACGGGCACGTGCGCGTAGGCGTCCGTGCGGGGGGCGCGCAGCCGGGTCCGGACGTTGTCCCGGTACAGCCACGCCCCGTGTGCCGCGTCCGACGGCAGGGACGGGGTGGGATAGCCGCCGTCACCTGCGCGGGGGATGTTCTCGAACCGCTCCAGGACGCGCGGCCAGCGCCTGCCGAGGGGGCCGCGCCAGGCCAGCTCGGGCAGTACCGGCGTGTGCAGCAGGTACACGTACCAGGACCTGGCCCCCTGGCCGAGCAACTGGCCGACCCGGCGCGGGGTGGGCCGGCGCAGCCGGCGGCCGATCCAGTGCCCGAAGTGGTCGAGCGACGGTCCGGACATCGAGGTGAACGAGGCGATCCGCCCCTCGCCGCGCCCGACGGTGACGAACTCCCAGGCCTGCACCGAGCCCCAGTCGTGACCCACCAGGTGCACCGGCTCGTCCGGGCTGACCGCGTCCGCGACGGCCAGGAAGTCGTCGGTCAGCTTCTCGAGGGTGAAACCGCCCCGCAGCGGGTGCGGCGCGGTGGACCGCCCGTGGCCGCGGACGTCGTACGCCACGACGTGGAAACGCTCCGCGAGGCGCGGTGCGACCTCCGACCACACCTCCTTGCTGTCGGGGTAGCCGTGCACCAGGACGACCGTCGGCCGCCCGGGGTCGCCCAGTTCCGCCACGCACAGCTCGACGCCGCCCGTACGCACCCGGCGCTCACGCGCGCCCCGCAGTACCGCTCCGGACAAGTCCGTCACTTCCCTCCGTGCCGTACCGTCGACTTCGCCCCGTGTCCCCGTCCGTCCGACGTGTCCCCGCCCGTCCGCCGTGTCACACGCCCGCACCTCCGGCCACGCTCCGTGCCCGTGGCGTGACACCGGCGAATCTGGCAGCTCTCCGGAAGCCGGGTCAAGGGGCGGTTCCCGACCGTGGCAGCTCCCCGGGGGGAGGATCCCCTACGGGCCCGTACGACCAGAGGGGGATGCCAAGACGGCTCTCCGGTCTGACGACCGGCGTGGTGCGGGTCACTAACCTCGGGGACGTGACTGTGATCGCGACCGAAAGCCTGAGCAAGCGGTTCCCCAGGGTGACCGCGCTTGACCGGCTCTCCATGGACGTCGGGCCCGGTGTGACCGGACTCGTCGGGGCCAACGGAGCCGGCAAGTCCACATTGATCAAGATCCTTCTGGGTCTTTCCCCCGCCACGGAGGGTCGCGCCGAAGTGCTCGGCCTCGACGTCGCGACCGAGGGAGCCGCCATCCGGGAGCGGGTCGGCTACATGCCGGAGCACGACTGCCTGCCGCCGGACGTCTCGGCCACCGAGTTCGTGGTCCACATGGCACGCATGTCGGGTCTTCCGCCCACCGCCGCGCGGGAGCGCACCGCGGACACCCTGCGTCACGTCGGCCTGTACGAGGAGCGCTACCGCCCCATGGGCGGCTACTCGACCGGCATGAAGCAGCGGGTGAAGCTCGCGCAGGCCCTGGTGCACGACCCGGACCTGGTCTTCCTGGACGAGCCGACCAACGGCCTCGACCCCGTCGGCCGCGACGAGATGCTCGGCCTGATCCGCCGCATCCACACCGACTTCGGCATCTCGGTCCTGGTCACCTCACACCTTCTGGGCGAGCTCGAGCGCACCTGCGACCACGTGGTCGTCGTCGACGGCGGCAAGCTGCTGCGCTCCAGCTCCACCACGGACTTCACGCAGAACACCACGACCCTCGCGATCGAGGTCACCGACACCGACGAGCACCCCGACGGCACCCACGCGGTGCGCGAGGCGCTCCACGCGCGCGGGGTGTCCGTCCAGGACGGCGGCGGACTGCCGGGCTCCGGCCACATCCTCCTGCTCACCGCCCGGGGCGAGGAGACCTACGACCTGGTGCGGGACGTGATCGCCGACCTCGGGCTCGGCCTGGTGCGCATGGAACAGCGCCGCCACCACATCTCCGAGGTCTTCACGAACGACACGGCCACCGGCGCGGGCACGCATACGGACACCGGGGCCGGACACGGCAACGGCGAGCAGCGGAAGGAGGCGGTCGGCCATGGCGGTTGAGCAGCCCCTGCGGACACCCGCACCGGCGTCGGGTGACCAGACCCGGATCCACAACATCGGCTACCGCTCCTACGACGGCCCCCGCCTCGGCCGCTCCTACGCCAGGCTCTCGCTGTACTCGCAGTCCCTGCGCGGCGCCTACGGCCTCGGCCGCTCGGCGAAGTCCAAGGTGCTGCCGATGCTGCTGTTCGTGGTGATGTGCATCCCCGCCGCCATCATGGTGGCCGTCGCCGTGGCCACCAAGGCGAAGGAACTGCCCGTCGACTACACCCGCTACGCGATCATCATGCAGGCCGTGATCAGCCTGTACATCGCCTCGCAGGCACCCCAGTCCGTCTCGCGCGACCTGCGTTTCAAGACCGTGCCGCTGTACTTCTCGCGGCCCATCGAGACCGCCGACTACGTGCGCGCCAAGTTCGCGGCCCTGACCTCGGCCCTGTTCATCCTGACCGCCACTCCCCTGCTGGTGCTCTACGTGGGTGCGCTGCTGGCCAAGCTCGACTTCACCGACCAGACCAAGGGGTTCGCGCAAGGACTCGTCTCGGTGGCACTGCTCTCCCTGCTCTTCGGCGGCATCGGCTTGGTCATCGCGGCGGTCACCCCGCGTCGCGGGTTCGGCATCGCCGCCGTGATCGCCGTGCTGACCATCTCCTACGGCGCGGTCTCCACCCTCCAGGCGATCGCATACGTCCAGGACAGCTCCCAGGCGATCGCCTGGATCGGCCTGTTCTCGCCGGTCACCCTCATCGACGGTGTGCAGTCCGCCTTCCTGGGCGCGAGCAGCACCTTCCCCGGCGGGGTGGGACCGTCGAACGGCGAGGGCGTGGTGTACGTCCTCATCACCCTCGGCCTGATCGCGGCCTGCTACGGCCTTCTGACGCGCCGCTACCGGAAGGTGGGCCTGTGACCACGCTCTCCATCGACCACGTCTCCCGCTGGTTCGGCAACGTGGTCGCCGTCAACGACATCACCATGACCGTCGGCCCCGGCGTCACCGGACTCCTCGGCCCCAACGGCGCCGGGAAGTCCACCCTCATCAACATGATGGGCGGCTTCCTCGCCCCCTCCACCGGCACCGTCACCCTCGACGGCCAGACCGTGTGGCGCAACGAGAAGGTCTACCGGCAGATCGGCATCGTCCCCGAACGCGAGGGGATGTACGACTTCCTCACCGGTCGTGAGTTCGTCGTCGCCAACGCCGAGCTGCACGGGCTGGGCGCCAAGGCGGCCCAGCAGGCCCTGGCGACGGTCGAGATGGAGTACGCGCAGGACCGCAAGATCGCCACCTACTCCAAGGGCATGCGGCAGCGCGTGAAGATGGCCTCCGCGCTGGTCCACGAGCCGTCCCTGCTGCTGCTGGACGAACCGTTCAACGGCATGGACCCGCGTCAGCGGATGCAGCTGATGGACCTGCTGCGGCGGATGGGCGACGAGGGCCGCACCGTGCTGTTCTCGTCCCACATCCTCGAGGAGGTCGAGCAGCTCGCCTGGCACATCGAGGTCGTCGTCGCCGGCCGGCACGCGGCCAGCGGCGACTTCCGCAAGATCCGCCGCCTGATGACGGACCGCCCGCACCGCTACCTGGTGCGCTCCAGCGACGACCGCGCCCTCGCGGCCGCGCTGATCGCCGACCCGTCCACGTCCGGCATCGAGGTCGACCACGGCGAGGGCGCCCTGCGCATCCAGGCCGTCGACTTCGCCCGCTTCACGTCCCTGCTGCCCCGGGTCGCGAAGGAACACGGCATCCGCCTGCTCACGGTCTCGCCGTCCGACGAGTCCCTCGAGTCCGTCTTCTCGTATCTCGTCGCGGCGTAGGAGGCCGAACCATGTACGACCCCACAGTCGCCCGACTCACCTACCGGGCCCTGCTCGGCCGCCGCAGGGCCCTCATCCTGGGCGCCCTGCCCCTGCTGCTGATCGCGATCTCCGTGGCGGTGCGCGTCCTCGCCGGCGCCGACGACCAGACCGCGGCCGACATCCTCGGCGGGCTGGCGCTCGCCACCATGGTGCCGATCATCGGCGTCATCGCGGGAACCGGCGCGATGGGCCCGGAGATCGACGACGGCTCGGTGGTGTACCTGCTGTCCAAGCCGATCAAGCGGCCCACGATCATCTACACCAAGCTGATCGTGGCGATCGCCGTGACGATGGTCTTCTCGGCGGTGCCCACCCTGATCGCCGGCTTCGTCCTCAACGGCAACGGCCAGCAGATCGCCGTCGCCTACACGGTGGCCGCGCTGGTCGCCTCCATCGCGTACGCGGCGCTCTTCCTGCTGCTCGGCACGGTCTCCCGGCACGCGGTGGTGTTCGGACTGGTCTACGCGCTGGTCTGGGAGGCCCTGTTCGGCTCCCTGGTGCCCGGCGCGCGCACGCTGAGCGTCCAGCAGTGGTCGCTGGCCGTGGCCCAGAAGGTCTCCGGCGGCGACCTGGTCACCTCGGACGTCGGTCTCACGACCGCGACGGTCCTGCTGGTCGTCGTCACCGTCCTGGCCACCTGGTACGCCGGGCAGAAACTGCGCACGCTGACGCTCGCCGGGGAGGAGTGACCCCGTTCCGTTGCGCGCACCCCGCTCGGCCCCCGCGGCGCCGGGCGCGGGGGCGGCGGGGCCACGGCCCACGAGCCGGCGGAAGGACCGGTCGCGAGAGCGGGCGGGACGGCCGACACGACGGACGGCGGG
>NZ_LIRG01000027.1:0-18650 GCF_001419695.1 Streptomyces prasinopilosus | reverse complement strand
CCCGCCGTCCGTCGTGTCGGAGGAGCCGCGGCCGGGACGCCGAGGACGGGGTCTTCCCCGCCCCGGGCGAAAGTCCGCGCACGTTCGACCCGCGCATCCTCCGCGAGCGCAGGACGCCGGACCCGCCCGCCCCGCCGGGCCCCCCGGTTCCCGGACGGCCCGGCGGGCGTCGCGTCCTCAGCCCAGCAACCGCTCCAGCACCACCGCGATGCCGTCCTCCTCGTTGGAGGACGTCACCTCGTCGGCCACCGCCCGCAGTTCCCGGTGGGCGTTGGCCATGGCGACGCTGTGCGCGGCCCAGGCGAACATCGGGATGTCGTTGGGCATGTCGCCGAAGGCGATCGTCCCCGCGGCCTTCACCCCGAGCCGGCGGGCGGCCAGGGACAGCCCGGTGGCCTTGGACAGGCCGAGGGGGAGCAGCTCGACGATGCCCTCGCCCGCCATGACGACGGTGACGAAACCGCCCGCGGTGCGGGTGGCCGCCTCGGCGAGTTCGTCGTCGGTGAGGGTCGGGTGCTGTATGTACAGCTTGTTCAGGGGCGCCGACCACAGGTCCGACGCGTCCGTGAGCGGCGCCGAGGGAAGCCGGCCCGTCACCTCGTAGCCGGGACCGACCAGTACCTCACCGTCCAGCCCGTCACGGCTCGCGGCCAGGTACAGCGGGCCGGTCTCCGCCTCGATCTTGGCCAGCGCCACCGCGGCCAGCTGCCGGTCCAGCGTCACCGAGGTGAGCAGCCGGTGCGCCCCGGCGTCGTACACCTGGGCGCCCTGGCCGCAGACGGCGAGGCCCCGGTAGCCCAGGTCGTCGAGGATGGGCCGGGTCCAGGGGACCGCGCGGCCGGTGACGACGATGTGGGCGGCGCCCGCCGCGGTGGCCGCGGCGAGCGCGTCCCGGGTGCGGCGGGAGACCGAGTGGTCGTCACGCAGCAGCGTGCCGTCGAGATCGGTGGCGACGAGGCGGTACGGGAAGGGTGCGCTCACTTGGAAACCGGTTCCAGGAGCTCCCGGCCGCCCAGGTAGGGACGCAGCACCTCGGGGATCCGCACCGAACCGTCGGCCTGCTGGTGGTTCTCCAGGAGGGCCACGATCGTGCGCGGCACGGCGCACAGAGTGCCGTTGAGCGTGGCGAGCGGGCGCACCTGCTTGCCCTCCCGGACACGGATCTGGAGCCGGCGGGACTGGTATTCGGTGCAGTCCGAGGTCGAGGTCAGCTCGCGGTACTTGCCCTGGGTCGGGATCCACGCCTCACAGTCGTACTTCCGCGAGGCGGAGGACCCCAGGTCGCCCGAGGCCACGTCGATCACGCGGAACGGCAGCTCCAGCGACGTCAGCCACTGCTTCTCCCACTCCAGCAGCCGCCGGTGCTCCTCCTGGGACTCCTCCGGAGTGACGTAGGAGAACATCTCGACCTTGTCGAACTGGTGCACGCGGAAGATGCCGCGGGTGTCCTTGCCGTGCGAACCGGCCTCGCGCCGGAAGCAGGGCGAGAAGCCCGCGTAGCGGAGCGGCAGCCGGTCGGCGTCGATGATCTCGTCCATGTGGTAGGCGGCGAGTGCCACCTCGGACGTGCCGACCAGGTAGAGGTCGTCCTTCTCGAGGTGGTAGACGTCCTGGGCCGCCTGCCCGAGGAAGCCGGTGCCCGCCATGGACTGGGGCCGGACCAGGGCCGGGGTCAGCATCGGGGTGAAACCGGCCGCGGTGGCCTGGGCGATCGCGGCGTTCACCAGGGCCAGCTCGAGCAGCGCGCCGACGCCGGTCAGGAAGTAGAAGCGCGACCCGGAGACCTTGGCCCCGCGCTCGACGTCGATGGCGCCGAGGATCTGGCCGAGCTCCAGGTGGTCCTTGGGCTCGAAGCCCTCGGCGCCGAAGTCGCGGGCGGTGCCGTGCGTCTCGAGGGTGACGAAGTCCTCCTCGCCGCCGACGGGGACGTCGGGGTGGACGAGGTTGCTCAGCCTGCCCAGGAGCTCCTGCGTCTCGGCCGCGGCCGCGTCCCGTTCCGCGTCGGCCGCCTTGACGTCGGCCGCGAGGGTGCCGGCCTTCTTCAGCAGCTCGGCCTTCTCGTCACCGGTCGCCTTGGGAATGAGCTTGCCGAGCGCTTTCTGTTCGGCGCGCAGCTCGTCGAAGCGGACGCCGGACGACCTGCGCCGTTCGTCGGCGGACAGGAGGGAGTCGACGAGCGCGACGTCCTCTCCACGGGCGCGCTGCGAAGCGCGCACACGGTCGGGGTCCTCACGGAGCAGGCGAAGGTCAATCACGCGGTCAAGGCTACCGGTGCGCGGTGACGCTTCACGACTCTCCATTCCACCGGAGTCGCCCACGTCCTGTTATGCGGGAATTGCGCAATGTGTCCATGGGAGTGGAGTCGAGGGCACCGTCGGGCGCGCCGGGGCCGGATCGACGGCGGCCAGGAGGGGGGAGGGGGGTCCGCACTCCGGAAAGGGCCGGCTCGCGGGCTGCCCGGTGACTGGAATTCCCTGGGGAGCGGTCATTCGGGGTCTGGTTGTCCACAGGTGTCCACAGGGCGGGGAAAGTTATCCACAGGGTGTGAAGGAAGTCTGTGGATTTCGGAATGACCCGTTCCGGAAGGTGCGGCCAGGGGTGGGGATTCCCGTCGTGAACCCACCCTTACCTCCGCTTTCGGGCGGAAAATGGTCAGCTCAAAGGGGTGGCGAAAGGAAAAGGGGGACGAAGGGGGTCTGCCGGGCCAGCGGGCGCGATCATGGGCGGGGGGAAGATTTGTCGACGGAACGGCACAACACTGTCGACTTGTCCCCGGATCGAGAAGTGGGCCTGTGGATAACTTCTGTGGATAACGAAAATCAGTAAATATGACTGATAGGACTGGAGATCTCAGAACCGGCCGTCCTGGCAGCGCGTCACCCAGTCCGCCGCGGACGCGAATTCCTCGTCCGACGTTCCGGGCAAGGGCTTCCGCACCTCGGCCGGCCCCGCATCGGCCCGCGGGTACGAACCGAGGAAGCGCACCTGGAGGCAGACCCGCTTGAGACCCGTCAGTGTCTCGGCCACCCTGCGGTCCGCGATGTGGCCCTCCGCGTCGATGCAGAAGCAGTAGTTTCCGATACCGGCACCGGTGGGCCGGGACTGGAGCAGCATCAGGTTGACGCCGCGCGTGGCGAATTCGCCCAGCAGATCGCGCAGGCCGCCGGGATGGTCGTCGCGCTGCCACACCACGATGGACGTCTTGTCCGCACCGGTGGGCGCGGCGGGGCGCGCGGGCCGTCCGACCAGGACGAAGCGGGTCTGGGCGTTCTCCGCGTCGTGGATCCCGGTCTCCAGGGCCTCCAGCCCGTACCGGGCCGCCGCGAACTCACCGGCGAAGGCCGCGTCGTACCGGCCCTCCTGCACCAGCCGGGCCCCGTCCGCGTTGGAGGCGGCCGATTCCCAGACGACGTCCGGGAGGTGCTTCTTCAGCCAGTTGCGGACCTGCGGCTGGGCGGCCGGGTGGGCGGTGACGGTCTTGACCTCCGACAGCCTGGTGCCGGGACGGACGAGCAGCGCGAAGGTGATCGACAGCAGCACCTCGCGGTAGATCATCAGCGGGGTGCCCGCGACCAGTTCGTCGAGGGTGGCGGTGATGCCGCCCTCGACGGAGTTCTCGATGGGGACGAAAGCGGCCTCGGCCTCCCCGGCACGTACCGCGTCGAGCGCGGACTGCACGGACACGTACGGGATCAGCTCCCGGGTGGCCACCTCCGGAAGGGTGCGCAGGGCGACTTCGGTGAAGGTGCCCTCGGGGCCGAGATACGCATAGCTCGCTGGCATGACCTCACCCTAATGGGCCCACGCCGGGGGCATCCCCGGATGCCCTCCCGCGAGTGACGTGCGAGCGGCATTCGAGTGGTGCACGGACGGTGTGCGCGTGGGACGGGGGCGGTCTCACCCCTCCAGCAGCCGCTGTCCCACGTACTCGCCCTCCGCCGCACCGCCCGGCACCGCGAACAGCCCGCTCGACTCGTGCCGGATGAACGGCGTGAGCGCGTCCCCCCGGTCGAGCTTGCGCTGCACCGGCACGAAACCGCGCAGCGGGTCGGCCTGCCAGCAGACGAACAGCAGACCCGCGTCCGGCACACCGGCCGCGTCGATGCCGTCGTGGTACGAGAGCGGGCGCCGGAGCATCGCCGCGCCCCCGTTCTGGTCGGGGCGGGTGATCCGGGCGTGGGCGTTGAAGGGGACCACCAGATCGCCCGCGGAGTCCGTCTTCTCCAGGTCCATCGCGGAGGTCTCGGTGCCGCCGGACAGCGGCGCCCCGTCGGACTTGCGGCGGCCGATGACCGCCTCCTGCTCCTTGACCGGGAGCTTCTCCCAGTCGTCGAGCAGCATGCGGATGCGGCGGACGACCACGTAGGAGCCGTTCGCCATCCAGGCGGGCTCGCCGTCCGCCGGTACGAAGATCCTCCGGTCGAAGTCGGGTTCCGACGGCTTGGGGTTGCGTGTGCCGTCGATCTGGCCCATCAGGTTGCGGGCGGTCATCGGGCGGGCGGTGGCGCCGGGTGAGCGGTTGAACCCGTTCATCTGCCAGCGCACCCTGGCCGCCGCGCCGGCGTCCTTCTGCACGGCGCGCAGTGCGTGGAAGGCGACCAGGGCGTCGTGGGCGCCGATCTGCACCCACAGGTCGCCGTTGCTGCGGGCCTTGTCGAGGTGGTCCGAGGAGAAGTCGGGCAGCGGGTCCAGCGCCACCGGGCGCCGCTCCTCCAGTCCGGTGCGGGCGAAGAAGCTGTGGCCGAAGCCGAAGGTGAGGGTCAGCGAGGAGGGGCCGGCGTCCTGCGCCACACCGGTGTCGCCGTCGGCGCTCGGTTCACCGGCCATGAGCCGCCGGGCCGTGTCCGACCAGCGGCGCAGCAGGGCGGCCGCCTCCTTGCGGCCGGCGCCCGGCGCGAGGTCGAACGCGACGAGGTGCCCGCGGGCCGGAAGGCCTTCGGTGATGCCGGGCTGGTGTTTCCCGTGGAACATCACCCGGTCCTCGCCCACGGAGGACAGCGGGGTGGCTCCGGCCGGTGCGGCCGCGTACCCCGCGGCACCGCCCGCGGCACCGAGCACCAGCCCGGTGGCTCCGGCGGTGCCGAGCAGACGGCGCCGGGAGATGCCCTCCCGGGCGACGGGCGGGGCGGCGCCTTCCCGGGGCTGTGGCGCCGCAGGGGTGCGGGCCTCCGGAAGGGACTGGTCAGCCATGGTGGTTCAGCCGATCTGTGCGTTCTTGGAGACGGTCACCTGGTCGATGTCGGAGGTCCGCACGGTCACCTCGACGGTCCAGTCGCCCGCCATGGGGATCTGTACTCCGCTCGCCGACAGGTGTCCGGTGGAGACGCGGTCGGGGACGACGGGCAGCGGTCCGATGTCCTTCGCGGAGAGGGTGAGGGCGACCTTGAGCTCGGGAACGTCGAAGGCCTCGCCGTCCATCCGCTCCACGTACACGTGCAGGGAGTTGCCGCCCACGCGCGCGGGGTCCAGGTCGACGGTGACGACGCCCTTGCCGTCCTTGCCGCCGGTGTCGAACGGCATGTTCAGGGTCACCGCGCCGGTCCCCTGGGCGGAGGAGGACGAGGGCGCCGACGGGACCGAGGACGACGAGGCGGCCCTCTCGGCCTCCTGCTCCGTACGCCCGGGTTCGGTCTGGGTCAGCACGGTGGTGATCGCGAGCAGGACGGCGGCGACACCGGCCTCGGCGAGTACGGAGCGGCGCAGCCCGAAGCGGTTCGGGTCGGCGTCCCGCAGCCGCTTCCGCCGGGCGGCCGCCACGGCGGCCCGCTGCCGGGCGAGCTGCGCGGCCCGCGCGGAGTCCCCGCCGGCCCCGGCTCCGGCTCCCGCGGAGCCCCCGCCGGCCTTGGTCCCGGCCTCCGACTCCTCCGACCGGTCCCCGGCGGCCCCCGTGACCGCCGCGGGCTTCTCCCGTTCGGTGTCGGTGTCGGTGTCGGTGTCGGTGTCGGTGTCGGTGTCGGTGTCGGCCGAGGCCGTGGAGACGGGAGCGGGGGCGGCCGCGGCCGTCTCCGTACCGGCCCCGGTCCTCCCGGTGCCGGTGGCCCCGGCACCCTCCTGCCCCGATTCGCCCCCGGTGGCCGGCGTCTCCGCGGTGTCCTCCCGCTTCTCCCGGAGCGTCCCCGGCGCCCCGGGCTCCGCCAGCCGGGCCGTCCACCTCCGGGAGGCGTACGCGATCCCGACCATGATCACCACGAGCCCGATCTTGAGGAGCAGCAACTGCCCGTACCGGGTGTCGGTGAACGCCGACCAGGAGCCGAGCTGCCGCCAGCTCTGGTAGATCCCGGTGACGACCAGTGCGACCACGCTGCCGAACGCGAGCCGCGAGAACCGCTGGACGGCGGCCGTGTCGACCGCGCTGTCGACGGGTGCGCGGTAGAGCGCGACGAGCAGGGCGGTGAGCCCGCCGAGCCAGGCGGCGACGGCCAGCAGGTGGACGACGTCGACCGGCATCGCGAGGCCCGGCTGGAGTCCCTGGGAGGCGTGCTCGGACATGGCCCAGCTCGCGGCGAGCCCCGCCGCCACGACCGTCCCCCCGACGGCGAGCCCGAGGGACGGGTCGCCCTTCTCCCCGTCGTTCCGCCGGTCCTGGGCGGAGCCGAAGAGCACCGCGATGAACAGCGCCGCCGCGGCGAGCAGCAGCAGCCGTGACACGAGGGCCGCACCGGTCTTGGTCTGGAGCACCCCGCTGAGCAGCGTCAGGTCGAAGACGTCGCCGATCTTCCCGGAGCTCGTGTAGGAACCGCGCAGGAGCAGCAGGGCGAGGGTGGACGCGGTGAGCGTGAGCCATCCGGAGACGACCAGCCGCTGCACCGCCCGGACGCCGGAGCCGCGCCGCCAGCAGGCGAGCACGAAGGCGGCTCCGCCGGCCATGACCACGAACCCGGCGTACGACAGGTACCGTCCGGCGCCGTACAGCGCGCCGACCGGCCCGTCGCCGGGGGACTGCGCGGAGGCTTCGACGGAGGTCTCCGAGGGGGCCCCGACGGAGAAGGTGAAGGCGCCGGCGACGGGATGGCTGTCCGCGGACACCACCTGGTAGGTGACGGTGTAGGTGCCGTCGGGCAGCCCGCCGAGCAGCCGCACGGTGTACGTGGTGCCGCCCGTGCCGGCCGGGGCGCCCTTGTCGACCCGCTCGCCCTTGGGGTCGAGGACGCGCAGGGCGTCGTCGCTCACCGCGACCGGTTCGGAGAAGGTGAGCGAGACCTGGGCGGGGGCCGTCTCGACCACCGCCCCCTGCCGGGGGTCGCTGCCGGTCAGCGCGGCGTGCGCGGAGGCGGGAGCGGCCCCGGCGAGGAGCGCGCCGGTGACGGCCAGGAACAGCAGCACCACTGACCGGACGCGGGGGGCGATGGTCTGGGTCACGGGGGTTTCTCCCTCAGTGTCCGTGCTTCGGGATGTAGGTGGCGGGCTTCACCGGGATCTCGACCGTGACGGGGTCGGAGTGGGCGAAGCGCAGTTCGACGGAGACCTTCTGCCCCTGCTTCGGCCGCCGGGTCAGCTGCTCGAACATCAGGTGGTTGCCGCCGCTCTCGAGCACGAGGCTGCCGTGGGCGGGGATGTCGAGCGCGTCGACCTCCCGCATGGTCCCGTCGACGGTCTCGTGCACGCTGACGCGGTCGGCGGCGTCACTGCTGACCGAGGTCAGCCGGTCGGCGCCGCCGCCCCCGTTGCTGATGACGAGGAAGCCGGCCGCCATGTCCGAGACCGGCTGCGGCATGTACGCGGAGCCGACGGACAGGTCCGCCTCGCCGTCCGAGTCCGGGCCGCCGCAGCCGGCGAGGGCCAGCGTCCCGGCGACGGCCGCCGCCGCGAAGGCGTGCGGCCTGCCGGGGCCCCGCCTCCCCGCGAGCCGTTTCACGGCTTCTCACCCTTGATGATCTTGGGGAGGTCCGCGGTGTAGTCCTCGACGGTGGCGTCCTCGCCGTAGAGGAGGTAGCCGCCGTCGGTCTTCGGGGAGAAGGCGATGACCTGGGTGCCGTGGTCGGAGACGGTCTGGCCCTTGTCGTCCTTGCGCGGCGCGTTGACGGAGATGCCGAGGGTGCGGGCGCCGGCCTGGATCGTGTCGAAGTCGCCGGTGAGGCCGACGACCTGGGGGTCGATGCCCTTGAGCCACTTGCCGAGCGCGGCGGAGGTGTCCCGCTCGGGGTCGGTGGTGACGAACACGATCCGCAGCTCGTCCTGCTGGTCCCGGGGCAGCTGCTTCTTGGCCACCGCGAGGTTGTTCATGGTCAGCGGGCAGACGTCGGGGCAGTGCGTGTAGCCGAAGTAGACCAGCGTGGGCTTGCCGGCGGTCTCCGCGCGGAAGTCGTACTTCTCGCCCTGCGTGTCGGTGAGGACGAGGTCCGGCTTCTCGAACGGCTTGTCGAGGGCCGTCGCGGCCTTCTCCGCGCCGGGCTCCTCGGAAACGATGGCGATGGGGTCGCCGCCGTCTCCGTCGCCGCTGCCGCAGGCGGAGAGGGTCAGGGTGGCGGCGGCGAGCAGGGCCGCCGCCGCGAGGGTCTTCTTGCGCATGATGGTGTCCAGGAAGTAGGTGCTCCGGCACGCACCGGGGTTCCACCGGGCCGGGGAGCCCCGGTGCGTGCCGTTGAACGGGGGAGGCTCAGGCGTCGGCGCGCCGACGCCCGGCGAGTACGCCGTAGGCGACACCCGCGGCGCCGACCACGATGCCGACGACGCCCAGGACCCGGGCGGTGGTGTCCGTACCGTCCGCGTCACCGGAGTCGGCCGCCGCGGCGGTCTCCGCGGAGGTGTTCTCGGCGTCCTCGTCGGACTCGGCCGCACCGTCCGACGCGCCGTGCGAGTGACCGTCGCCGGAGGCTTCGGCCAGGGCGAGCACGGGGGCCGGGTAGTCGGGCTCCTCCTGGCCCTCCCGCGGCACCTCGATCCAGCGGACGACCTCCTTGGTGGAGTACGTCTGCAGCGCCTTGAAGACCAGTTCGTCGGCGTCCTCGGGCAGGGTGCCGACGGACACCGGGAACTTCTGGAAGAAGCCGGGCTCGATGCCGTCGCCGTCGGCGGTCCAGGTGACCTTGGTGACGGCCTCGTCGATCTTCTTGCCGTGCATCTCCAGCGGCTTGTCCAGCTTGGACTTGGTGACCTTGACGTCCCAGCCGTCGACCGGCTGCGGCATCACGGAGGCCAGCGGGTGGTCGGTCGGGAAGGTCACCTCGAGCTTGGTCGTCGACGCGTTGTCGCGCTCGTTGGGAACCTTGAAGTTCACGACCGCGTAACCGCCCTTGGCGGCCTCGCCCTCGGGCTGCACGCTGACGTGCGCGAAGGCGGGGGCGGACAGGGTGAGGACGGCGACACCGGCGAGGGCGCCGACGGCGGCGATACGGGAAGCCTTCATGGCAGAAGCACTCCGCTTCGGTTGGTTTCACTGACGGTGAGGGAACCGCGTACGGCGCGTACCGCCTGCCCGTCGGCTGCGGCCGTGCCACGGACGACTCGTCGTACCGGGGACGTGCGGGCGAAGCGGGCGGGAAGTACGCGGGAAGCGCGCGGGGACACGCGGAAAGCGGACGCACACGCGCGTGCCGCGCCGGGGCGCACGGAGCGCCCCCTCCTCGTCCGGGGCGCCGGAGGTCCGGCGGCCCGGTGGTCGTGAAGGAGCGGCCCGGTCGTCTCAGGCGGCGAGGGCGAGTGCGGTGGCGCCCGGGGGCGGGCCCCGGCGGATCACCGTGTGCTGGAGTGCGGTGGTGCAAGGTGCGGACGGGACGGCCGGTACGGTGCGCAACCGGCGCGGCGACACCCGGGGAGCCCCGGGAAGACCCGCGCGCAGGGCACGCACCAGAGCGAGTGCCGCGCGCAGGGACCGTACGAGGGCGCCCTCGGCGACGCCGTGCGCCGACAGTTCGGCGAGCCGCAGCAGAGCCAGGTCGCCGCGGCGCAGCAGCCAGCCGGTGGCGAGTGCCGTGAGGACGTGCACGAGCAGCATCGGCAGGGACGGCAGCAGCGGCATCGCCGAGGCCGCGGCCGACGGGTCCGCGGCCAGGGCCTGCCCCCCGTGGGTGCCGCCGGCCGCGCTCCCCGTACCGGTCGTGCCGGGGTGGACCCGGGCGTCGGTGAGGATGCGCTGCGCCTGCGCGGGGCTGAGGGCCGTCGTGCCGGTGCCGCACATCAGCCGGGCCGCCTGCTCGATCAGCGAGGCGTCGGACAGGGAGCCGGACACGGACGACGACGCGTTCGCGGAGGTCGTGGCGCCGTGCTGGCCGATGCCGAACAGGGTGTGCAGCACCGTCTGGCAGACCGCCAGCGGGACGGCGACGCCCGGAAGGGACCGCGCGCGTCCGGCGAGCGGTACCGAGACCGCGAACGTGCCGAGGAATCCGACGCCCAGGGTCCACAGCGGAACCGCGGCGTGGGAGGCGAGCGAGTGACCTGCCCCGGCCAGCACGACGCAGACCGCGGCGAACACCGCGGCCCGCAGTATCCGGAGTCCGGGTCCGGAGCGCACCGTGCACGGGTGGGGGGCAGTCATGGCGGGCCCATCATCCCACTGGAGCTCCGGTCGCCGTACGGCAGGTCCGCAAGGAGAGCTACGACCGGAAGATCACATTTGTTCGAGGTGCCCTACATACACCGGTCGGCGCCGTAACGCACCCGCCGTATGGGGGTTATCACGTCAACGGCACGCTTACAAGTGTGTACGCAGGGCAATAGGTAACGGTATGTCGAGCCGCGGCCGGGAGGCTGGAGCATGAGCATCTGGTGGTCACTCCATCTGCGCCGTGACGCCGCGAGCGTGCCGCTCGCGCGTCGCCTCCTCCTCGGCGCGATGGAGACCGCGGGCGTCGACCCCGACATCTCCTACGACCTCTCCGTCGCCCTCACCGAGGCCTGCGCGAACGCCGTCGAGCACGGTGGGGGCGCCGCCCGGGGCGCGCCTTCGGAGGCGTACCGGGTGACCGCCTATCTCGAGGGCGAGAAGTGCCGTATCGAGGTCGCCGACGAGGGCCCCGGCTTTCCCGCCGCGGCCGGCGACCGCGCCCGTCCGCCGGTCCGCCCCGCGCCCCACGACGCGGAACACGGCCGCGGCCTCTGCCTCATCCAGGAACTCGCCGATCACGTCCACATCGACAGCAGGCCCGGCCGGAACGGTGCCGTGGTGAGCTTCGACAAGATCCTCAAATGGCGGAAGGGCGCCCCGCTGATGGCGGTGTGACCCCACCGGCGGGCCGGCGGACCGACGGGCCGGTGGGCTGATGGACCGGGCCGGCACGCGGAAGCACACCGCACCCGAACGCGCCGCACCCGAGCACACCGCGTCCGATCGCACGGTGGCCGGCACCCCGCGGGGGGTGCCGGCCACCTACGCGCAGCGGTCCGTGGAGCGGTTCGTCGCTCCTCGGGCGGTGATCAGCCCTTGAGGGACGCCATCCACGCCTCGACCTCGTCCGAGCGCCTGGGCAGCGCGGCGGAGAGGTTCCGGTTGCCGTCCTCGGTCACCAGGATGTCGTCCTCGATGCGGACGCCGATGCCCCGGTACTCCTCGGGCACGGTCAGGTCGTCGGCCTGGAAGTACAGGCCCGGTTCGACCGTGAGCACCATGCCCGGCTCCAGCGTGCCGTCGACGTACGTCTCGGTACGGGCGACCGCGCAGTCGTGGACGTCCATGCCGAGCATGTGGCCGGTGCCGTGCAGCGTCCAGCGGCGCTGCAGGCCCAGCTCCAGCACCCGCTCCACCGCACCCTCGACCAGGCCCCACTCGACGAGCCGCTCGGCCAGGACCCGCTGGGCGGCGTCGTGGAAGTCCCGGTACTTGGCGCCGGGCTTCACCGCCGCGATACCGGCCTCCTGGGCGTCGTACACGGCGTCGTAGATCTTCTTCTGCAGCGCGCTGTAGGTGCCGTCGATCGGCAGCGTACGGGTGACGTCCGCCGTGTAGTAGGTGTGCGTCTCGACACCGGCGTCGAGCAGCAGCAGGTCGCCGGAGCGGACCGGGCCGTCGTTGCGCACCCAGTGCAGGGTGGTGGCGTGCGGGCCGGCGGCGCAGATGGAGCCGTAGCCGACGTCGTTGCCCTCGACCCGTGCGCGCAGGAAGAACGTGCCTTCGATGTAGCGCTCGCTGGTGGCCTCGGCCTTGTCGAGGATCTTCACGACGTCCTCGAAGCCGCGCACGGTGGAGTCGACGGCCTTCTGCAGTTCGCCGACCTCGAAGGCGTCCTTGACCAGCCGCGCCTCGGAGAGGAAGACGCGCAGCTCCTCGTCGCGTTCGGCGGTGACCTTGTCGGTCAGCGCCGCCTCGATGCCGGCGTCGTGCCCCCGTACGACGCGCACCGGCCCGGTGGCCTCGCGCAGGGCACCGGCCAGCTCGCGCACGTCGGCGGCGGGGATGCCGTACCGCTTCTCGGCCTCGGCGAGCGAGTGGCGGCGGCCGACCCACAGCTCGCCCTGGCCGTCCAGCCAGAACTCGCCGTTCTCCCGGTTCGAGCGCGGCAGGAGGTAGATCGTCTCCTGGTGGCCGTCGGCCGTCGGCTCCAGGACGAGGACCCCGTCCTCGGTCTGGTTGCCGGTGAGGTAGGCGTACTCGACCGAGGCGCGGAAGGCGTACTCGGTGTCGTTGGACCGCGTCTTCAGGTTGCCCGCGGGGACGACCAGGCGCTCGCCGGGGAAGCGCGCGGACAGCGCGGCGCGGCGGGCGGCGGTCTCCGCCACCTGGGGGATCGGCTCGAGGTCGCGCAGTTCGGTGTCGGCCCAGCCGCTCTTCATGTTCTCGGCCAGCTCGTCGGACACGCCGGGGTACAGGCCGTTCTTGCGCTGCTTGACGGGCTCTTCCTCGCCGGCCTCCCGGTCCGCCGCGGCTTCCGGTCCCTCCGGGCCCGGCGTACCGGCGGCCTCGTCGAACGCGGTCGGGAGCTCTTCTGCCACAGCGGTCATCCTCCTCGGTAAGGCTCTGGACCTCCCCCAGGGTGTCGGCTTCGTCCGGGCCGGGGGACCTCCTCCATCGTACGGTTACCGGCGAAACGGTCACGGGGGGGAAGCGCCCGTTACCGAGGACGCGCGGAGGGTGACGTGAGGAAGCCGCCGGCACGGGGCGCGCGGCACGGGCGCGGGCGTCCGGTGGCGAACCGGCACGCTCCCGCCCGGCTCCGCACTGCTCGGCCCGCCTCCGCCTCCCGCTCGCCCGGAGGACCGCTCGGGGCGGCTACTCGAACCGTGCGGCCAGCAGGACGACGTCCTCCGTGGAGTCGGTCGGCCCCGTGCCCTCGGGCAGCACGGTGCGCAGGATGTGATCGGCGATCGCGCCGGGATCGCGCCGCAGTGCCTGGGGCACCCCGGCGGCAGCCGCGTGCAGGCGCGCGAAGGCACGGTCGGCGGGGTCGCCGGTGCGGTGCAGCAGCCCGTCGGTGTAGAGCAGAACCGTCTCTCCCGGTTCCGCCTGGACCTCCACGCTCGGGGCCTCCCAGCAGGCGAGCATGCCCAGGGGTGCCGAGACCGACGTCTCCGCGAACTCCGTGCGGTGCTCGCCGAGCAGCAGCGGCGGACTGTGCCCGGCGCCGGCCAGCGTGATCCTGCGCAGCGCGGGCTCGCAGTAGCCGAACAGCGCGGTGGCCGACCGGGCCGGTTCGGTGAGCCTCAGCAGCAGTTCCAGGTCGGACAGGACGGCGACCGGGTCCTCCCCCTCCATCACGGCGTACGCGCGCAGGGAGGCCCGCAGCCGCCCCATCGCGGCGACCGCGCTCGGCCCGGCCCCGGTGACGGACCCCACGGCGAGGCCGAGGGCGGCGTCCGGCAGCGGCAGCGCGTCGTACCAGTCGCCGCCTCCCTGGGGGGAGGAGCGGTGCCGGGCGGCGAGCTGCACACCGGGGACCCGGGGCAGGCGCGAGGGGAGGAGTTCCTCGGACAGGGTGGCCAGGGAGGCCCGCGCGCGTTCGAGTTCCAGGAGGCGGGCCAGGTGCCCGGCGGCGTACCGGGCGTAGAGACCGATGAGGTGCCGCTGGCGCTGCGACGGCTCGGCGGGCTCGTCGTAGAGCCACACCGCGGCGCCCAGGCGCCGCGCCGTCCACGTGGTGTCCGTGCCGGCCGCGGCCCCGGGGGTGAGGGGCAGCGTATAGCTCGCGGCGTAGCCGAGGCGGGCGGCGACCTCCCGGTGCCGGGGGTCGAGCCCCTCCTCGGCGAGCAGGTCGGGCACGGCGACGCCGTCGGCGCCGGGCGGTCCGTCCAGGATCCTGCCGTAGGGTGCCGCGCTGCGCGGGATCGTCTCGATGTGCCCGAGATCGGCGCGGGCCAGCCCGAGGCCGACCGTGGTCTCCGGGCCGCGGCCGTCGGGTGGTTCCAGGACGACGAGACCGCGCCGGGCACCCACCAGGGCGGCACCGGCGCGCAGCAGTTCCTGGAGCGCCTCGTCGAGGGAGTTCGTGCGGGCCAGGCGTTCGGTCAGCTCGTGGAGGGTCGTGAGGTCGGAGACCCATCCCGCGAGCCGGTCCTGCAGAAGTGCACCCGGGGCGCTCTGGGGGTTTGCCGGGACGGTCGGGGAGGTACCCGTAGCAACGGACGCGACAGTGTGCGCGGGGGCCGGAACCGTTGAATCGATTCCAGCCACTTTCGGAGGGTGCGGGGCGTTCATGGCGTCCGGCTTTTCCACCGGTACGAACTGCTCAAAAGCATCGCAAACCCCCATGTCGTCCTGCGTCGCCGGCAGTGTCTCCACATGTACACGTTCTCGTGAGGAGATGTCCAGCATTGTCCTGCTGGTATTCCTGGTGTCCGTGGGTCCGGAGGGAAAACGGAGGGAACTCGCTCCCACCCCCTTGCCGAAAATGAAACTTGGCTTGAAACTGCCTCAAGGGAAGGCCGATTGCGATCGACTGGGCTCGCTCGACGGAGCGTCACAGCGGTCGTGATGGGTACGTACTCGGAGAAGGCCAGGGGTGGTTGGGAATCACCCGGGAACCTGGCGACGGACCCGGGCGTCTTAACCACCGACGACCGTGCCCCATCCTCCCGTGGCGGAGGCGAAGAGAAACGCGCGCGACGGTAAACGCCAGACTTCGCCACCCCTACGCCACCCCGTGCTTCCGATCGATGCGGCGGGGGTGGCACGGCCACGGAGGCAGCAGTCCTTGTTCGGCCCGTAGGGGCTCCCCCTGTCCGGTACAGGGGTGTGATGCGCCAACAGGTACGCACAGTAGGTACGCACAGTGCAGTGATCGACACATGTTGTGATGTGGACCACGGTGTTGCCAGGCGTGCAACGGAAAGGAACGAGCGCTCATGCGCGAGATCCTCGGAAGGCGACGCGGGCCCCTGTCCCGGCGAGGCGACGGCGGGCCCCGGCTGATGGAAGCGGCCCTGACCTTCGCCTCGGACTGGCGGTGGCCGGTGCTCCCGGGTGTGGCGGCGGATCCGCGGGGCGGGTCCCGCTGCGGCTGCCCGGACCCCGAATGCACGGTGCCGGGCGCCCACCCCTTCGACCCCGGGCTCCTGGCCGCCACCACCGACGCGCGCATGGTGCGCTGGTGGTGGGGCAACCGGCCCGCGGCGCCCGTCATCCTGGCCACCGGGGGCGGGGCGCCCTGCGCGGTGTCCCTGCCCGCGGCGCCGGCGGCCCAGGCCCTGGACGCCCTCGACCGGCTCGGTATGCGGCTCGGTCCGGTCGTCGCCTCGGCGGACCGCTGGTCGATCCTGGTCAAGCCGTACTCCCTGGAGCAACTGGGCGAGCTGCTGTACGCCAAGGACTTCGTCCCCGGCTCCCTCCGCTTTCACGGCGAGGGCGGCTACCTCGCCCTGCCCCCGTCCGTCACCGGCCTGGGGGAGGTCCGCTGGGAGCGTGCGCCGCTGCCCGGCTCGGCCTCGCCCTGGGTGCCCGACGTCGAGGCCGTGGTGGACGCCGTGGTCGAGGCCCTCACCCGCACGGGTGTGAGCGCGCCGGAGAAGTAGCGGTCGGCGGCGGGCGCGGCATGTGGCACCCCCCGCCCCGGCGCGGCGTCCGCCGGGAACCGCCGGTCGGTATCCGACTGCGTTCCGTGAAGAGGGGCGGACACGGAAAGACCCGGTTGCTGGCGACGGGGGATGCACCAGCAACCGGGCTACGGGAACGGTAACAAGAGATCGGCTGTTAGCAAATTCGGTCTCGGCTTTTCCGGTCACCGACTGGCTTGTCTCCGCCGGCACGGCGGGGCGACACGCCCGTGCCTCAGCTGAGGGTGACCTGACGGTTGGTCAGTCCACCGCGTGCGCGGCGCTCGTCGGAGGTGAGCGGGGCGTCGGCGGCCAGGGCCTCGGCGAGGCGCTCGGCGAACTCGGCGGCCGGCTTCTCCACGTCCTCGGCGCCGACCCCGGTGGGCAGGTCCCAGACCGGCACGGTGAGTCCGTGGGCGCGGAAGGAGCCCACGAGGCGGGTCCCCTCGCCGAGGGAGGAGCGGCCCGCCGCGTGCAGCCGCGCCAAAGCGTCCAGAAGCCGCTCCTCGGAGTGCGGCATGACCCACCGCAGATGGTTCTTCTCGGGCGTCTCGCACCAGTACGCGGAGTCCACGCCCGAGAGCTTGACGGTCGGGATGGCCGCCGAGTTGGCCCGTTCCAGGGAGGCGGCCACCTCCGGGGTGGCGTTCTCCGGGTCGGGCACCCAGAACTCGAAGCCGCTGTGCACCACCGGCTCGAACGCGCCCTCGGGGTCGAGGAGGTCCTGCAGCCGGGGCCCGTCGGCCGGAGCGCGGCGGGCCTGCACCGGGCTGCCCGGATCGGCGACGAGCGCGCGCCGGAGGGTGTCGGCGAGGTCGCGGCTGATGTCGCCGGACGACGTGTCGTTCTGCAGGCCGAGGAGGACCGAGCCGTCCTCGCGGCGCAGCGCGGGCCAGGCCATCGGCAGCACGGTGGCCAGGGTGACCGACGGGACGCCGTCGGGCAGGCCGTCCTTGAGGGGCAGCTCGACGGTGGCCGCCGGCACCAGTTCGCGCAGCGCCACCCAGTCGCACTCACCCGGCAGCCCCTCGAACGGGCGGTGCACCAGCTCCGTCACGGCGTGCGCGGTGGCACGGCCGTGACAGGCCTTGTAGCGACGGCCGCTGCCGCAGGGGCAGGGCTCGCGGGCACCGACGACCGGAAAGTTCCCGTCAGCGCCTGCGGCGCGGGCTCCGTCCGTAAGCTGCGGGCGCTTGGCCTTGGTCTGAGGGCGCTTCTTGGCCATCGTGGGTGTCTCCCGGTTACGGCTCGTCTCGTACGGGCGGGAGCCTAGCCGTTCACGACGCGGCCGACGGGACCCTGTGGGCAACATGCCGACCGGGGGCGACGCGCGAGCCGTCCGGGGCCGCCCCGCCCGGGTCCGGGACCCGGGCGGGGCGGCCCCGAGGCAACCGCGGGACGGCCGTGAGGCGGCCGACGGGCGCCGGCAGCGGACGACCGCGCGGAGTCGTCGTGGGCCGGGGAACCGCCGCGCGTGCGCCGTCGGACGAGGTCAGTCGAGGCGCTCGAAAGCGTCCGCGAACTCCAGGCCGGACAGTTCGGACACCGAGGACGCCGTCACCCGTGCGGCGAAGTCGTCGCGCCGGTGTCCGGCGTCCGGGTCGTGCACGTCGTCGTGGACGACGGCCCACACCGTGACCTCGCCCGGTACCTCCTCGCGTACGCCCCAGTCGTCGGCCAGCGCCGTGATGATGTTCAGCCCCCGGCCGCCGTGCGCGGTGACCGACGGGGTCGCCGGTGCCGGCCGGGTCGGGCCTCCGCCGTCCGTGACCTCCACGACCAGCCGGCCGCAGGGCTCCACCTCCCAGGCCGCGCGGACGTCGCCGTCCCCGGCCAGGGCGTCGCCCAGGGGTCTGCCGTGTCTGCACGCGTTGCTCAGCAGTTCGGAAAGGATCAGTACGGCATCGTCGATGACCGTGTCCGCCACCCCGCCGTCGCGCAGCTGCAGGCGCATGCGGCGCCTCGCTTTCCCCACGCCCGCAGGGCCATGGGGTACGGCCATGCTCGACGACGTGGACACCTCCCGTGCCACCATCAACGCCACCCCCGAAACCTCCTTCGCCCCACGCCACGGTGTGAATGCCCCATGCGTCCGAACCGGAAACCGGCCCATCCGCACGCGGTGACGCACTCGAAACGATCGAGCACGCACCGAATGCGCCGGAGCACTCCTCGTGGCCGAGTGGCTGGATTCATTCGATGTGGCCGAGATGTGAGGATGGAACGAAAGGGGGGCCCTGGTCAAGAGCGCTGTGCCGGGCGGGACGGGCCGCAGGGCCGGTCCACCCCGTCCCGTTCAGCGGCCGAGCTGGTCGAGCACCGCGCGGGGGCGGTTGGTGATGATGGCGTCGACCCCGAGCCCGACGCAGGCGTCCACGTCCCGGGGATCGTTCACGGTCCACACGTGCACCTGGTGGCCGGACCGCTTCAGGCGTTCGATGTACGCGGGGTGGCTGCGGACGATCCGGATCGAGGGGCCCGCGATCGACACCCCCTCCGGCAGCCGTCCGTCGCGCAGGCGGGGCGAGACGAACTGCATGAGGTGGACCGTCGGCAGGGTGGGCGAGGCGGCGTGCACGCGGTGCAGCGACCGCGCGGAGAAGCTCATCACGCGTACCGGGGACTCCTCGGGAGAGCCGGGCGCGTCCAGGCCGAACCTCCTCAGCAGGAGCAGCAGCCGTTCCTCCACCTGCCCCGCCCACCGTGTGGGGTGCTTGGTCTCGATCGCCAGCTCCACCCGCCGGCCGGCG
>NZ_LIRG01000269.1 GCF_001419695.1 Streptomyces prasinopilosus | reverse complement strand
CCGGCGCGGCGCGCGGTGCGTCCGGAGATCTGCAGGCGGTCGATGGTCCCGGTGGCGGGGTCGCGGTGGAAGCGGCCGCCGGGCTCGTGCCGGCCCGTGGCCGGGTCGACCAGGTCGCAGGACAGGTCCGGGTAGCACACCAGCGGGATGGGGTAGTCGCCGTCGACGGACAGGGTCGGCGTGCCGTCCCCGTCGAGCTTGACCGCGTACTCGGTGCCCCCGTTGCGGTAGGTGCCGGCGCACTCCGGCAGCGGTACGGCCGGGCCGCCGCGGGTGACGGTCGGGGTGGTCGGCACGCGGATGCCGGTGAGCCGGACCAGGTCGGCCGCGAGGTCCCGCCACAGGGCGGTGGCGCCGCCCGCGTTGCCGGTGAAGGCGACGACGACGCCGCTGTCCGGGTCGGCCCGCAGATGGCAGGAGGTGCCCTGGGCGTTCCCGTCGTGGCCGCACCACACGCGGCCGTCCTGCCGGAAGAGGGCGAGGCCCAGGCCCCAGGAGTCCGCCAGGGCGCCGGGGTCTGCGGCCGGTTCGGGACGGCGCATCCGGGCGGCGACGGACGCGGGCAGGACGGTGGACCGGCCGATGAGGGCCCTTCCCAGGGCCGTCAGGTCCTCGGCGCTCGCCAGGAGGGCCCCGGCCGGGGCCTCCACCGGGGCGAGGTTCTGGTGGGCCGGGCGGACCAGTCCGGTGGCCGTGTTGAGGGCGTGGCCGGTGGCGACCGGTCGGGCGGGGACGGCGTCGCCGAGGAAGGCGGGGACGATGTCCAGGGGTTCGAGGAGGAGCACGCGCAGTGCTTCCCGCCAGGTCATGCCCGTCACCTCGGACACGAGCCGGCCGGCGGCGACGTAGCCCGCGTTGGAGTAGGAGAAGCCGGTTCCCGGCGGGAACAGGGCGCTCTGCGCGGTGCAGACCGCCGAGAGGTAGCGCGTGGCGGTGGTGCCGGCGGCGCTGTCGGAGTCGGGGCCGGTGGGCAGTCCGGCGGTGTGGCTGAGCAGGTGACGTATGGTCACTTCCGGTAACGCCCTTAATTCGGGCAGGAGTTCACAGGCGGGCTCGTCGAGGTCGAGGTCTCCGTCGTCGGCGAGGAGCAGCACGGCGGCGGCCGTGCCGAGCTTGGTGACGGAGCCCAGGGGTACGGCCGTGTCCCCGGTGAACGGGGTTCCCGTCAGGGCGTCGGCCGTACCGGTGTGCACGCTGAGGGTCTGGGCACCGGTGTGGACGGCCAGCTGGGCGCCGGGCACGTGGTGGGCGCGCGCCAGGGAGTCGAGGCGGTTCTGCAACTCCTCGCGCAGGGGGGACGGCTGCCGGGGAACGGCCGGAGCGGCGGTGGGGTTGAGCATCGGAAGGGAACTCCTGGTGAGAGCGGGTGCGGAGAGTGAACGACGCGGCCGGCCCACGGGTGAGCGGTGCGGGGCCCGGGCGCGCCGCGCGTCACGGTCTGGTGACGGCGATCGGCAGGTGTCGTACGCCGACGATGACGGCCGGGTTCTGGTACGCGACGTCGTCGTAGGAGGGGACCGTGAGGGTGGGGAAACGTTCCATCAGCATATGCAGCGCGATCCGTGCCTCCAGCCGGGCCAGTGGTGCGCCGAAGCAGAAGTGGATGCCGTGGCCGAAGGTCAGATGGGGATTCGGACCGCGGGTCACGTCGAAGGTGTCCGGATCGTCGAAACGGGAGGGGTCGCGGTTGGCGGCCCCCAGATGCGCCGTCAGCAGGGTGTCGGCCGGGATCTCGTGGTCGCCGAGCACCACCGGCCGGGTGGTGCGGCGCCCCAGCTCGGGGAAGGGCGGCAGCAGGCGCAGCACCTCCTCGACGGCGCCCGGCAGCCGGCCGGGGTCCCCGCGCAGGGTGTCGAATGTTCCCGGGTGCCGGTCGAAGGTGACCACGGCGTTGCCGAGCAGCGCGGTGGTGGTGACGTGCCCGGCGACCAGCAGCAGGGCGACGAATCCGACGATCTCCTCGTCCGCCAGGCGCGTCCCGTCCACCTCGGCGGTGAGGAGTCTGCTGGTGAGGTCGTCCCCGGGGCGGGCGCGGCGGTGCCGGATGTGGTCCAGCACGTAGCCGTTCATCTCGCGCACGGTCGGGGCGATGGCCTCCAGCGCCTTCTCCAGGTCGGCCGTGTCCAGGCTGTCGCCGAGCCGGTCGCCGCCGAAGAGGACGGCGGCCCACTCCTGGAACAGCCTGTGGTCGTCGGCGGGGATGCCGAGGAGTTCGGCGATCACGATGATCGGCAGGGGGTGGGCGAGGGTGTCGACCAGGTCGAACCGGTCGCGGTCGGCGACCTCGTCGAGGAGGCGTGCGCACACGGCCTCGATGCGCGGTGCGAGTCCCTGGACCACCCTGGGGGTGAAAGCCTGGCTCACCAGGGTGCGGAAGGTGCGGTGTTCCGGCGGGTCCATGCCGACGAAGTTGCCCCGCCGGAAGGTCTCGAAGTCCTGCTGGGTGGGGGTGATCGGGGTGAGGTCGGAGGAGTAGGTCCCCGGGTCGGCGAGTACGGCGGAGACTCCCCGGTGGTCCACGACGCGCCACTGTCCCTGCGCTTCGTCGTGGACCACGGGGCCCGCCTCGCGTAAGGACCGCCACCGGTCGGGTAACGCGTCCAGGGGTGATTCGACTCCGGTCGGTTGGGTGCTTGTCACCGTTCTCCTCGAGTGGGGACGCGCGGGCCCGGCACGGGCCGTCGACGCTGGTGCGGATTCGCCGGCTGGAAGCCGGGGCCGTCATGGGAGCGGCCGGCGGGCGTGCCGCCGCACGGCGGATCCCCCTCCGTGGCAGGTGGCCGCCTCGTGGCCGGGCCGGCCGCCGCTCGGGGGCGGACCGCCCGTCCGGCCCTCCCGCGGAACTCCCGTGGCCGCCGGGGCGTCAGCGGGCCCGGGGGCGGGTTCCGTACGCCGGGACGGCTGCTCCGAGCGGTCCCGGCGTCCGCCGTGGTGCGGGTGAGCCCGCACGCCCGCAGCCCGGTGACACGTGCCTCTGGCACAAAGCAGACATCACTGCATCCCCCCAGCGAACGTCCCGCGCGGCGGCTCCGCGCGGAACTCTCCTGTCCCGCGATTTAGTGCTTTGTGTGCTGAAAAGGCGCTTCGGCACGATCCATCCGGGCCGAACGCGCTCACAGTTTTCACGTTGGGTCACAGGATGGCAACCCCCCGAAATCGAAGGGGACGGCCCGTCGACGACCCACCGCCAGGTGCGTGTATCCCACTTCTCCGCACCCAAACCCCTTACACCGGAAGAGAATTGACTTCCTTTCAACAACTGCGCCACCCCGTCACCACCTGCACCGTCCGTCCCGGGCGTACGGGCTCCCGCCCCGTGGGTTTCGGCCAGATTCAGCGACGCCGCACCTGAGCGCCGGCCGGTCCCGGGTCCCGTCGGCGGACGCCCGGCACGAAAGAGCCGTCCGGCGCGTGGAAGGAGTCACCGGCGCTCGCCGTCATCGCGCGCCCCCCGGCGCACCCCCACGAGGTCATGGCGCCCCTCGCGAGCCTCCGCGAACCGCGGACTCCGGCGCCCGTCACCGCCCGCCCGCGTCGGCGCACTCGGTGACGAGCCGCACGACGGTGCCCGGATCGTCCGTCAGGAAGAAGTGGTCCCCGGGGAGGGTTTCCAGCCGGAAACCGGCCGTGGTGTGGTTCTTCCAGGCCGCGGCCCCCTCCGGCGCGACCTGTGGGTCGCGGTCCCCGGTCAGGCAGAGGACGGGCGTGTCCACCACGGCGCCGGGGTCCGCCCGGTACCGGGCGATCGCCCGGTAGTCGTTGCGCAGGACGGGCAGGAACAGGTCCATGAGGTCCGGGTCGCGGACGATCGCCGGGTCGGTGCCGCCGAGAGCGGCGAGGTGGTCGAGGATCTCCCGGTCGGAGTCGGGAACGGGCGACTCGCGCGGTACCGACGGGGCGGTCCGGCCGGAGACGACGAGGCGGCAGTGCTCCGTCAGCCGGTCGCGCCCGAGCCGGAGCACCGACTCGAAGGCGACGGACGCCCCCATGCTGTGGCCGAAGAGCACCAGCGGCACGGGCTGCGCCGCCCATCGCCGCAGGGACGGCACCAGCCGGTCGGCGAGTCCTTCGACGGTCGTCACGAACGGTTCGCCGAAGCGTTCCTGCCGTCCCGGGTACTGAACGGCCGTGACGTCGTACCCCTCGGGGAACCACCCCGCGAACGGCGCGTAGAACGAGGCGGCGCCGCCGGCGTGCGGAAGGAAGAGCACGCGCGCGCGGGGCGCCGCGGCGCCGCGCAGTGGCCTGATCCAGGGGTCCTTGCCCTCCATCGGTGCTTCCCGCCCTTTCCTCGCCGCGGCCGGGGCCGTACGCCCGGCCGGCCCGGTGTGAACGTCGCCGACCGTACGGTGTCCGGACGCCGGCCGTCGAGGGACGCCGCGCGGGGCCCGGCCGCCGGGTGCCGGAGCGGGGAGGGCGGGCGTCCGCGGGGCCGCGCCCGGTGCCGCGGCCCCGCGGACGCCCG
>NZ_LIRG01000268.1 GCF_001419695.1 Streptomyces prasinopilosus | reverse complement strand
CTTCCCGCCCGCCCAACGCCTCCTCCGCGCGGCCGGCAGGTCCCGGCAACTCCGGCGGCTCCCCTCGACAAAAGGGGACGCGGCACCCCGGTCCGGGGTGCCGCGTCCCGTGCTGGTCACCGGATACGGGTCCGTTCTCCGCCCGGGGGTGTTCCGGCCGGCGGTGCTCCGGCCGGTCGCGCAGCCCTCTCAGGGGGCGATGGGCAGCCGGCGCTTGTGGTCGGTGAGGCGGTAACGGCGGATGATCTTTTCGAAGGCCTCCTCGTCCACGGGCTTGCCCTCCAGGAAGTCGTCGATGACGTCGTAGGTCACTCCGAGCGCGTCCTCGTCCGCCTTGCCCGCATCGAGGCTCTCCAGGTCGGCCATCGGGACCTTGCGCACCAGCTCGGCGGGCGCGCCCAGCGCCTCCGCGACGGCGCGCACCCGGCGCTTGGTCAGGCCGGCCAGCGGGACCAGGTCGGCGGCGCCGTCACCGAACTTGGTGAAGAAGCCGGAGACCGCCTCGGCGGCCTGGTCCGTGCCGACGACCAGACCGTCGTACGCGCCGGCCACCGCGTACTGGGCGATCATGCGCTGGCGTGCCTTGATGTTGCCGTGCACGAAGTCCTGGTGATGGGCGTCGCGGAAACTCACGCCGGCGGCCAGCAGGTGCTCGAGCGCGGCATCGCCGGCGGGCTTGATGTCCACGGAGAGCACGTGGTCGGCCCGGATGAAGGAGAGCGCGAGCCGGGCGTCGCGCTCGTCGGCCTGGACCCCGTAGGGCAGGCGCATCGCGTAGAACCGTGCTTCGTGTCCGGCGGCCCGGGCCCGTTCGACGGCGAGCTGGCACAGCCGGCCCGCGACGGTGGAATCGACACCGCCGCTGATGCCGAGCACGAGGGAACGCAGACCGGTGGACGTCAGCCGCTCGGCCAGGAAGGCCACCCTGCGCTCGATCTCCCGCTCGACCTCGAAGGTCTCGGCGACCCCCAGTTCCAGAGCGATCTCCCGCTGCAGGTCATTGGACGCCGATTCGCTCACGTCTGCTCCTCGTTCCGGCTCACGATGTACTGTCGCACTCGCCTACCCAGGAGCTCTCCGGCGAATCCGGACCGCAGGGACCGTGCCGCGAGCGGCTGGACGAGCCCCCTTCCGGGGAAGCGGACCGCCGGTTCCGTCGTCCCCCGCCCGTCGCACCGCCTCGCCCCTCCCCCGGCACCTTGGTAAGGTGCGCGGGCCGCACCGCTCGGACAGCCGCGGCGGCGCTCGGGGGAGAGGGGCCGGACGACGATGAGGGCGTCAGAGGTTCCGCGTGCGGTGGCCGCGGCCCGGTCGATCGCCTCGTCCCTCGGTCTGGCGGTCGACGACGCGATCGTCCTTCACGACTCGAACAAGCTCACCCTGCGCCTGCTGCCCTGTGACGTCCTGGCCCGGGTGGCACCCGTAGCGCATCAGGTCGCACGGTTCGAAGTCGATCTCGCTCAGCGGCTCGCCGAAGCCGGGTGCCCCGTGGCCGCTCTCGAGCCCCGGGTGGAGCCGCGCGTCCATGAGCGTGACGGCTTCGTGGTCACGCTGTGGACCTACTACGCACCCGTGCCACCTCAGCAGGTCCCACCGGCCGACTACGCCGGCGCGCTCGAGCGGCTGCACGCCGGCATGCGCACGCTCGACGTCCCGGCGCCGCACTTCACGGAGCGAGTCGAGCGGGCCCAGCGACTGGTGGCGGACCGCGACCGCACTCCGGCACTCGCCGACGCGGACCGGGAGCTGCTCGACGACACGTTGCGAAGCCTGAGGCGAGTGATCGGCGAACGCGGCGGCGAGCAACTGCTGCACGGAGAGCCGCATCCGGGCAACGTGCTCACCACGGAGAACGGGCTGCTCCTCATAGACCTCGAGACGTGTTGCCGCGGGCCCGTCGAATTCGACCTCGCCCACGCGCCCGAAGAAGTCGCCGCGCACTACCCGGGCGTCGACCACGACTTGCTGCACGAGTGCCGGATCCTCGTACTGGCGATGATCACCGCATGGCGCTGGGACCGGGACGACCGGTTCCCCGACGGGCGCCGGCTGGGCACGGAGTGGCTCGGCCGGATCCGGGCAGCGCTCGCCCGCCCCGGCCCGGACACCCAGGGCTGATCGCGGACCTTCGAGATCGCGGCCGGCCGGCCGGCGATGCCGGGAGCACGGTGAATCCCGGCCTCGGCCCGCCGCGCCGGGAAGATCCGGTCCCCGGCCGGAGGGCGCGGCCCCGGCGGTCACGCCGACATGGCCCGCTCACCGTCCTCGGCGCCCTCCGCACAGGCGGCGGCCAGGTCGTCCAGGGACAGGTGCAGCGCGTGGGCCAGGGCTGCCACGGTGAAGAAGGCCGGGGTCGGGGCCCGGCCGGTCTCGATCTTGCGCAGGGTCTCGGCGGACACCCCGGCCGCTGCCGCCACGTCGGTCATGCTGCGGTCACCGCGGGCCCGGCGGAGCAGGGCCCCGAAGCGCTCTCCGCGCTGCCGCTCCTGCGGACTCAAAGGAACTCTCACCATACCCGTGATACTAATACCGGTATAAGTATTGGACGGCGTTGCACCGCAGGGAGTCACGGCACATGGTGGAGATCAAGACCGACACGGCACTGGAGGCGATGCGGGAAGCCGGGCGCGTCGTGGCCCACGCACTCGCGGCCGCCCGCGCGGCGGCGGCTGTGGGAGTCCGCCTGAGCGCACTCGACGAAGCCGCCCGCGCCGTTCTCACCGAGGCCGGAGCACGTTCCCCGTTCCTGGGCTACCAGCCCTCCTTCGCCCCCGTCCCCTTCCCCGCCGTGATCTGCGCGTCCGTCAACGACGCCGTCTCGCACGGCATCCCCGACGGCTACCGCCTGCGCGACGGCGACCTGGTCAGCGTCGACTGCGGAGCCGAACTCGACGGCTGGACCGGCGACGCCGCGATCAGCTTCACCGTCGGCACCCCCCGCCCCGCCGACCTCGAACTCATCGCGGCCACCCAGCGGGCCCTGGACGCCGGCATCGCCGCCGCCACCACCGGCCGTCGCATCGGCGACATCTCCCACGCCATCGGCACGGTCGCCCGCAAGGCCGGCTGCGGCATGCCGGCCGACTTCGGCGGCCACGGCATCGGCCGCCGGATGCACGAGGACCCCCACGTCCCCAACCGCGGACGTCCCGGCCGCGGCTTCCCCCTGCGCCACGGCCTCACCCTCGCCATCGAACCGATGCTCATGGCCGGAGGGCACGACGACTACCGCACCGACCCCGACGGATGGACCCTGCGCACGACCGACGGCAGCCGGGCCGCCCACATCGAGCACACCATCGCCGTCACTCGGGACGGCCCCCGCGTGCTCACCCTGCCCTGATCCGGAAGCCGCCCGCGCCCGGCAGCCGGACGACGCCGGCCCGGACCCGGCCCCCGCCGGCGTACCGCCCGGCCGGCCCGGCACCGGGCAGGCCGGGCGGTACGTGTCGACCGCGTGTACGGCCACGGACCTCAGCGGGATCCGGGACCGGCTTCGCCTGCCGGCCGCCCGGTGGTGTCCAGGTCGGCGTGCAGCGGGTGGTGGTCCGAGTGCGGGGTCGGATGCACACCGTGTTCGAGCGGGACGACGCCCCGCAGGAAGACGTAGTCGAACTTGCTGTGCCAGTCGGTGGTCGGCTCGCAGCCACCCGTGGGAGAGGGACCGCACCGAGGATCCGCGTCCGCGGCCAGGGCCTGTATCCCGGTGAGTTCGGGGGCGTTCGGCACGGCGTTGAAGTCGCCGAGGACGATCGCGCGGTCGTGCCGGGCGACCTCCGCGGCGAGTACGCCGACTTGGTCCGCCCGGACCGCCTCCTGGCGTCGTTGGGCGAGGTGGGTGTTGAAGACCCGGACGGACCGGCCGCCCACGGTGGTGGTGACGGCCATGTACCCACGGTCCTCGGATCCGCCGTCGGGGTATTCCACGATGACGGGGTCCGTCATCGGTGCCGCCGAGAGGACCGCCTGGCCGAAGGCCCCCGGGCTCCACGGCGCTCCGCCGCAACGGCCCCAGCTCCGGAGAACCGTCCCGTACTCGGCACGGTAGACCAGCCCGTACCGGTGCTCCAGGTGGTCCCGGATCCTCTCGACGTCACGCACGCACGCTTCCTGCAGGCCGACGACCTGGGGGGCGTGCGCGGCGATCTCCGCGGCCCGGCCGACGTCGTCCCCCTCGCAGGGGTTGCAGATGTTCCACGTCATGACCCGGTTCGGTACGACGTCCACGACGGCTTCGACGGGCGGTGCCCCCGCGAAGGGGGCGCCGCCCGGTGCACTGGGGCCGACGAGCACCGTACAGGCCACGATCAAGACGCCCGCGAGCCAACGCGTGCCGCTGCCGAGCACCATCGCCTCCCCAGAAGTGCGGTCCCCGGACAGTGTGCCCGGTACCGGGCGCGCGGCGCTGTCCTTCCCCTACGATCACTCACGCGGCCCGGGACCGGCCCGTCCGCTCACGCACACCGGCGCACCGCCGGAAGCCCCGGCCCGGAAGACCGGTGGGGCTTGCGGCCGGTGCACGTGCCGAGGGCGGTGAGCCGCTAACCCGCCACCAGCTTGCGCACGTTCTCCACGCTGCCGCAGTCGGCCTCCAGGTACCTCGCGCGCGCTTCACGGAACGCCGTCCCCAGCTGGGCGCGGCGATCGTCGGCGACGTTCTCGCGGGCGTCGTTGAGCAGGGTCCGCTCCTCCTCGTCCGCGTGGTGGTTGACCGCCGTGACGAGCTCCTCGAGCTTGTCCTCCCAGTCCTGCGAAGCGGTGTCCTCCACTTCCAGCAGGGCGAGCAGCGCCTCGTTCGCCTCCTCGTGTTCGTGCACGCCGTGGTCGACGTCCTCGCCGTCCACGTTCTTGTAGCGCCGCAGGGCCGGGTAGACCTCGTCCTCCTCGGCCGAGGCGTGCGCGATGAGCAGGTTCGCGAACTCCGCGAGCGCGGCGGCCCGGTCGGCCTCGGCGTTGCGCAGGGTGCGGAAGAGGTCCTCCATGCGGCGGTGGTCCTGCAGGATGAGTTCGACGACGTCATGGGACGACACGGTGGCTCCTCACCTGTGGGTGTTGGTGTTCCGGTCTCGCGGCTACCCCCGTTTGCGCTGGTGAGACATCCCCCGTTCGGGCCACCGCTCGCGGCCGCCTCAGCCCTCGGGCGTGCCGAGGCCATGGACGGTGGTCAGGTCGGCGAGACCCGAGATGCTCAGGATCGGCGCCAGCAGCGGGGAGGCGATGAGTTCGATGCGGTCGGTGTGGGTGAACAGCACGCTCAGTCCTGCGCTGTCGAGGTAGTCGACGGCCGTGAGGTCGATGACGAGGGGTCCGTCGGTCGTCTCGATGGCCGTGGCCAGGCTGTCGGTGTTGCTCATGTCGATCTCGCCGGCGACCGTCAGCAGCGTTGCGCCGTCGGGACGCCGACTGGGAGTGAGCGTGAGCGGGGTGGTCATCAGGCGATCCTCGTGTGCATGTCGACGGTGGTCCCGGCCGCGCCGGAGGTGATGGTGACCTGGTGCATCAGGGCGCGCATCAGGGTGACGCCCCGCCCACGGTGGGTGTTGAGGTCGGGCCGGGGTGTCTTCCACCGGCCGGTGTCGGCGACGGTCAGGCGAAGATCGTCGACGAGGGCTTCGGCGCGTAGCCGGATCGTGTCCCCGGGAGCGTCCCGGTGCCCGTGCTCGATGGCATTGGCACAGGCTTCTCCCGCGGCCACCAGGATGTTCTGGACGGTGTGGGGCGGAAGCTCACACTGGTCGAGCCAGCTGCGCAGGGCCTTGCGGACCGGCGCGAGCTGGGACGACTCCGCCGGGAAGGCCACGTCCAGCGGTGCCGGGTGCCGGTACAGCAGGAGGGCCACGTCGTCGTCGTAGCCGTCGGCGGGTGCGAGCCGCGTCATGACCTGGGTGGCGAGGTCGTCGATGGCCGCGTCACGGCCCTCCTGGATCGCCTCGCCGGCCTGGACGATGCCGGCGGTCAGCGGGCGGCGCCGGCGTTCCACGAGACCGTCGGTGTACAGCAGGAGGGTGGCCCGTGCGGGGACGGTGCAGGTGCCTTCGGGCCGGTGCCTGCCCGGGCGCACGGCCAGGGGAATGGACCGTCCTTCGTCCAGGAGCAGGGTGGTGCCGTCGGGGTGGGTGAGGATGCCGGGCGGGTGTCCGGCGCTGGAGTAGGTGAGGTGGCCGCTGTCGGGGTCGAGGACCCCGCAGAAGACGGTGGTGCACATCGCGCCGGGGACGCCCGCGGCGAAGCGGTCCAGGGCCATGAGGGTCTGGGCGGGACTGGCGTCCTGGAGGAGCAGGGCGCGGCAGGCGCTGCGCAGTTGGCCCATGACGGTGGCGGCTTCGAGGCCGCGCCCGACGCAGTCGCCGACGACGATGCCGATGCGCCCGTCCTGGAGCCGGACGGTGTCGTACCAGTCGCCCCCTACTTCCAGGGGCCGGGTGGCGGGCTCGTAGCGGACGGCGAAGCCGTCGGGCAGGTTGGAGGGGCCGAGGATGGCCCGTTGCAGGGCGATGGCCGTCTCGCGCTGCTGGTCGATCTGGTGGGCGCGGGCCAGTCCCTGGGCGAGCTGGCCGGCCAGCAGGGACAGCAGCAGCTGGTCCTCGTCGGTGAAGGGGCGGTGGCTCCCGAAGTCGATCCACACCACCATGGCGCCCTCGGGGTGGTTGACGGCGATGGCCGCGCCGGTGTCGTCGTCGACCGGGGTGAGCGGGGGCCGGTCGAGCCAGGCGGTGAGCTTGTCCCGGCGGTCGGCGGGCAGGTCCTGCCAGCGCAGGCCGGCGTCGGTCGCGGTCACGGACGCCTCCTGGCCGGCCGCGGCGACGACCGCCACTACGCGTTGGGCACGCCACAGGTGCTGCAGCTCGGCCAGGACGCCCGCCAGCGCTTCCGGCAGGCTGGTCGCCTGGGTGAGCCGCATGCTCAGGGCGGCCTGGGCACTCTTGCGCTGGATCGCGTAGTGCTCGGCGGTGACGTCGCGGAAGGTGCCGACGGTGACCTGGCGTCCGGTGTCGGGGTCGTGGGCGTGGTTGAAGGTGGCGGTCACCCACAGCCGGTGCCCGTCACGGTGGCTGACCGGAATGGTGTAGGAGCCCTTGGGATGGCCCAGCAGTTGGCCGAAGGCCTCGGAGACCTGGTGGTGCGCTTCCGGGTCGGTGCCGGCGTCCGGCCACCAGGGGTGCACCGGTGCGTAGGGCAGGTCCTCGGGACCGTAACCGAGGATGTCGGTGAAGGCCGTGTTGATCTCGATGACGGCACCGTCCTCGTCGCAGACGAAGAAGGCCTCCTGGAGGGAGTCGATCAGTGCGGCGCGCCAGCGCGCCTGGTGGTTGCGCAGCCGCGCCAGCTCGACGTTGGCCCGCACCCGGGCGAGGAGTTCGGCCGCGGCGAACGGCTTGACGAGGTAGTCGTCGGCGCCTGCCCGGAGCCCCTCGATGGACGCCTCCTGTCCGGCCCTGGCGGACAGCAGCAGCACCGGCACGGAGGAGGTCCGCGGGTCGGTGCGCAGCGTCGTCACCAGGGTGAGGCCGTCGAGGCCGGGCATCATGACGTCGCTGATCACCAGGTCGGGGGCGTTCGCCCGGACGGCCTGCAGGGCGGCCAGGCCGTCGTTGACGGTGTCGACCCGGTAGCCGCCCCCGTGCAGGAGGCGGGTGAGGTACTCGCGCATGTCGGCGTTGTCGTCGGCGACCAGGATCCGCACCGGCACGGCCGGACCGGAGGCGTGCCCCGGCACTCCGGTGCCGGCCACCGCCGCGGCTGCCCGCTCGTCGGCGCCGACCGTCTCGTCCGGCAGCCAGCGCAGCGCTTCCAGCAGATAGGGGTCCGCGGCGGACGCCACCCGGCCGCCCTCGGCCGGCGCGAGGGCACCGAAGGGGAGGTGGGCCCCGCCGAACGGCACGCGGATGGTGAAGCGGGTGCCCTCGCCCTCGGTGCTGTCGGCGGTGATCGTGCCGCCGTGCAGGGTGACCAGTTCCTTGACCAGGGCCAGGCCGATGCCGCTGCCCTCGGTGGAGCGGGAGCGGGCGGTCTCGATCCGGTGGAAGCGCTCGAACAGCCGGGGCATCTCCTCCGCGGGCACGCCGACGCCCGTGTCGGCGACCTCGACGACCGCGTGGGTGCCCTCCCCGCGGACGGTGACGCGGATCGAGCCGTCGAAGGTGAACTTCAGCGCGTTGCTGAGCAGGTTGAGGATCACCTTCTCCCACATGCCGCGGTCGATGTACACCTCCTGCGCCAGCGGGGGGCAGGCGATGTCGAACTCCAGACCGGCCTTGTCGATGGCGGATCGGAACACGCTGGCCAGCTCCGCCGTGACTTCGGCCAGGTCGACCGGTTCGTAGCGCGCCTGCGTCCGGCCGGCTTCGATGCGGGAGAAGTCCAGCAGCGAGTTCACGAGCTTGCCCAGCCGCAGCGCGTTGCGGTGGATCGCGTCGAGTTCCTCCCGCACCGGCGCGTCGGCGTCCGCCAGACGGGCGCGCAGCTCCTCCACCGGCCCCGTGATCAGGGTGAGCGGGGTGCGGAACTCATGGCTGATGTTGGAGAAGAAGGTGGTCTTGGCCCGGTCCAGCTCGGCCAGGTCCTCCGCCCGGCGCTGCTGCTCCTCGTAGCTGCGGGCGCTGGCGATCCCGGCCGAGAGGTGTCCGGCGACCAGTTCGACGAATCCGCGGTAGCCCTCGTCCAGCACGCGGTACCGGTTCAGTCCGGCCACCAGGAATCCGTACGGTGCGCTGCCCGAATGCTGCAACGGCACCACCAGCGCCTGCGCGGGCGGCTCGGACCAGTCCCCCGTCGGCAGGCCGTCGAAGGGGGCGCCGTCGAGCGGCACGAGCACGGACTCGCCGCGGGCCGGTTCCTCCACCGGCCACACGCCGCCGGAACCGGGCAGGGTGAGGGGGGCGTTCGCGTGTCCGCCGGGTATCCCGGTGGTGCCCGCGAGCCTCGCGGAACCGTCGGGCTGGAACAGGTAGGTCAGCGTGAACGGCAGATCCTTCAGGTTGCGGCCCAGTTGCTGGTCCGCGAAGGCCAGCATCTCCTGCTCGGTGCGGACCACGCTCGGGTCGGACCCCAGGTCGCGCAGCGTCGCCATCCGCCGCTCGCCGATGACCCGCTCGGTCTCCTCGCTGACCACGCACAGCATGCCGACCACCGCGCCGTCGTCGTCGCGCAGCGGACTGTACGAGAAGGTGTGGTAGCTCTCCTCCGCGTACCCGGAGCGCTGCAGGAACAGGAGCAGGCCCTCGTCCCAGGTCGCCCGTCCCGTGGTCATCACGGTGTCGATCCGGGGGCCGATGTCGTCCCAGATCTCCGCCCACACCTCGTGTGCCGGGCGGCCCAGCGCCCAGGGGTACTTGTGGCCCAGCGTGTCCCGCCGGTAGGCCGCGTTGCAGAAGAACGTCAGCTCGGGCCCCCACGCCATCCACATGGAGAACCTCGACGACAGCAGGATGCTGACCGCCGTCTGCAGACTCTGCGGCCACTGGGCCGGACGGCCCAGCGGAGTCGACGCCCAGTCCACCTCGGCGAGGTCCCGGCCGACCTCCTCCTCGGCGGCGAACACGCCGGAGCCGGCCGCCCCCGCCGGCTCCGGTTCAGCGTCTCGCGAACGCTCCACTGGCCATCCTTCCCCTCACGCCCTCACCACACCGTCACACCGGCCGCCGTCTCCCGCGGCGGGCAGCACCCGCGTCGCCTCGCAGGACAGCGCGCACGGGCACCGTCGGGCAGCCTCGTTCCACGAGGCCGCCGCCGAACTTGCCCACGAGTACCGACAGCTTCGTAGGATAAGCCAGACTGTCCCAGGCTCTTCGCCTCAGGCGGTATCACAACGGACACACAGCAGGGAGCGGTAAGGGTGGCGGCAAGTCCTTTGCAGGTCCCCCTGCCACGGGCGTCCGACGAGGGAAGACGGCTCGACGCGGTCCGGCGCTACCAGATCCTGGACACGCCGCCGGACGGCGCGTTCGACAGGATCGCGGGACTGGCCGCCCGGATATTCGAGGCACCCATGGCCACGGTGGCGATCGTGGACACCGACCGGGTGTGGTTCAAGGCCGCCCACGGGCTGCCTGGTATCACGCAGGTACGCCGCGATCCGGGCCTGTGCTCCTCCGCCATCCTCCACGGCGAGCCCTACGTGGTCGCCGACGCCGCGTCCGACGCCCGCGCCCTCGCCAACCCCCTCGTCCGGGGCGACATCGGCGTCCGCTTCTACGCCGCCGCGCCCATCGTCACGGCCGACGGACAGCGTCTGGGCACGGTCGACGTCCTCGACACCCGGCCGCGCAAGCCGACCGACGTCCAGCTCGACGCCCTGCAGGACCTGGCCGCGCTGGTCATGGACGAACTCGAACTGCGCCTGTCGGCCATCCGCACCGTCGCCGCCGAACGCGACCGGCGCACCGAAGCCGAGCGCCTCGCCCGGACCCTGCAGCGCACCCTGCTGCCCCCGGCCCTGCCGACGGTTCCGGGTCTGCAGGCGGCGGCCGCCTACCACACGGCTTCCCCGCACGAGGTCGGCGGCGACTTCTACGACCTGTTCCCCCTCGACGACGGCCGCTGGGCCTTCTTCCTGGGGGACGTGTGCGGCAAGGGTGCCGAGGCCGCCGCGCTGACCTCGCTGACCCGTTACACCCTGCGCGCCGCCGCCATCTACGACCCCGATCCGTGCGCCGCGCTGTCCAACCTGGACAGCGTCCTCAAGGGTGAGTACCAGGGCAGCTCCCCCCGCTACTGCACGGCGGTCTTCGGCGTGCTGCAGCCCCTCGCCGACGGCTCCTTCACCGTCACCCTCGCCGGCGGCGGGCACCCCTCGGCCCTCGCCTCGCGCGTCGACGGAAAGGTGGAGCCGATCTCCACCGCCGGCGGTCAGCTCGTGGGCATGCTGCCCGACCCCCAGTTCGTGCAGACCACCACGCGGCTGTCACCGGGTGAGAGCCTTCTGCTCTACACGGACGGGCTCACCGAGGCGCGCACCCCCGACGGCACCATGCTCGGCGAGGACGGGCTCACCCAGCACCTGCTCTCCACGTACGTCCGGGCCGAGGACCGCTCCGCCGACGGATTACTGGGCTCCGTCGAAGCACTCCTGCACCACTTGGGCGACGGTGTCAGCGACGACACCGCGCTGCTCGCCCTGTCCGTACCCGCACAGTCCGAACCCCGCACCCAGGAGAAACGGTGACCGAGCCCGAACACCAGCTGACCGTCACCCCGCGGCACACCCCCGCCGGCCCCTTCGTACTGGAGGTGGAGGGTGAGCTGGACCACCACACGGCCCGGCTCCTGACCCGGGCCGTCGAGGAGGCCCCCTTCGACGGCCACGGCGTGATCATCGACCTGTCCGGGCTGGCCTACTGCGACTCCACCGGAATCACGGTGCTCCTCACCGCCTACCAGCGGTCGCAGGAAACCGGCTCGCCGCTCAGCTTCGCCGGCGTCAATCCGGACCAGATGCGCGTCTTCCAGGTGGTCGGACTCGACCAGGTCTTCACCTTCCACGCCACCACCCAGGAGGCCCTCTCCGCCCTGCAGCGCTGATCCCGCCCCCCGTTCGTCCGCACGTCCGGTTCCCGGCCGGCCACCGAGCGCCGCGTCCCGGTGCCCCGGCAGTGGATACCGTGTCCGGCACACGGTTGTCCGGTCATGCGGGTGGCGCGGCGCGGGAGTGCTCCGAGCGGACCGGGTCGGCCGGGGAGGGCGGGAGGCCGGGGTGATCACGTACGGGGGTGCGGACCGCCGGGTCCAGGACATGGACCATGGGGATCACTTGTGTCTGGCGTTCACCGACGACGCCGAGCAGCGCCGGGTCGTGACGGCGTACCTGACGGCCGGCCTGCACCGCGGTGAACGGGTCGTGTACTTCGCCGACCGGCTCGCTCCCCGAGAGGTCCTCGACTGGCTGGCCGCGTCCGGCACCGATCCCCGTCCTGCCGTGGAGGGGGGCCGGCTCGTGGTGACCACGGCGGACGACAGTTACCTGGCGACGGGCTCGTTCGACGCCGACGGCATGGTGGCTGCCCTGGAGCGGGAGGTGGACCAGTCCCTGACGGCCGGTTGCACCGGATTCCGGGTGAGCGGCGAGATGGGCTGGGCGCTTCGCCGGGTGCCCGGGGCCGACCGGCTCGCCGCCTACGAGACCGAGGTCAACCGGGTGTTCACCGGCCGGCGGGCTTCCGCCGTCTGCCAGTACGACGCCCGCCGCTTCGCCCCCGACCGGTTGGGCCACCTGTACGACTGTCATCCGGGGGCGGTCGAGCCCGAGCCGCTCCATCACGACGGCACGCTGCGGCTCGTTCCCTCCTTCCGGGGAGGACGCCGCAGCCTGCGTGTGGTGGGCAGCGTGGACCACCGCACCACGGACGCCCTCGCCGACGCCCTGGAGACGGCGTCGGCCTGGCCGGGCGACATCCAGGTGGACATGCGGGCGCTGGAGTTCATCGACCTGAGCAGTGTACGGGCGCTGGCCCGCGCCGCCGCGCGGCTGGAGGACGGCCGACGGCTGCACGTCGTGGAGCTCGCGCCCCTGCTCCGCCGGGTGATCGGCATGGCCGGCTTCGACGAGATCCCCGCCCTGGTGGTCACCGCCCGGGAATCCCCCGCGTGACCGGCCGCCGCGCCGCACCGCCCCCGGCCGCACCCGTGGGCCGGCGCACCGGCACGGGGCGCACAGCGGTCCGCCGTGTGGGCCGGCGCGTCGTGTGCGACGTCACCAGCACCGGCCGCGGCGGGGCGGACCGGTACCTGGGCCGCCTCCCGCCCGGCCCGCAGCAGCGCGGGTACGGCATGTGGGCGGTGCGTCAGCTGTGCGACCTGCTCGAAGCGCACACCGGCCAGGACGGTACGACGGTGCGCCTCCCCATCGGCCTCGCCCGGACGGAGGGCCCCGGGGGCCCCGCCCCGCACCACTCACTCACCGGGGCACCGGCCGCGCACCTGACCGGTCCGCCCGGCTCCCCGCGCGGACCGGCTCCTCCAGCGGGATACGCGCGGTGATGCGTTTGCCGGCCGGCTCCCGCCGGACCTCGACGTCCCGGCTCAGCGCCGCGACGATCTCCAGACCGTGCCGGCCGACCCGGCGGGGGTCGGCGGACCAGAGCCTCGGCAGCGTCGTTCCGCCGTCCCGCACGGTGACGGACAACGTGCCCTCGGCGAGGACCAACGACAGTTCCATGGCCCCGGAACCGTACTTGATCGCGTTGGTGACCAGCTCGCTCACCACCAGTTGCGCCGCCTCCACCACGCGCACCGGCAGCTCCGGTCCCCCGCCGTCCGGCGGACCGGCGAGGAAACCGAGCACGGCGTCGCGCGCGTCGGCGGCACGGAACCCGTGGCGCTCGAACGTCACGGAGAGCACCCGCACATCGTCGTCGGCACATACCTGCCTGAGGCGTGAATCATTCAGCTCGAACTCACCATCCCGCACAACCGTCGCGTGACTCCCCCGTGGAGCACGGAACACTGGCCCGTCCCCCGGCGCCGGGACACCCGGCGGCCGAGCGGCCCGGCGATACTTCCCGCATATACCCGGCCGTCGTCGGCGCAGTCGTCACAGAACCGGTCGGACGGTTCCACGCCGTCGGCGGTCCCGCCGCCGACGCCCCGGCTCCCACCGGCCGGCCGCGCACGCGGGGAGGTGTCACGGGGACCAGCGGTGCCGTGCCCGTGGCATGTCCACGCGCGTGCCGCGCATGGGCGTCGCCTCGCGGCCGAGCAGTTCCGGCGCCTGTCCGTCATGGCAGGTGGAGGGTGTTCCGTCCGCGTGGACGACACGCCACCACGGCACGTTCCCGTCGAGCAGGCTCATGGCCCGCCCCACCTGCCGCGGGCCGACGCCGATCCTCCTGCCGATGTCTCCGTAGGAGGCGACGGAGCCGGCCGGGATGGCCAGGACGGCTTCCCGGACGTCGTCGATGAGATTCATGGGGGCCTCAGGTGGTCGGTGGGTAGGTCAGGCGCCCGTCGCTGACCCGTGCGTGCTCGTTCAGGACGGCGGGTCGTGACGTCGTACCCGACATGATGTGCACCACCTCGGCGCCGGCGACGATCAGCGCGTCGGAGATCAGCCTGCGGTGGCAGCGCCAGGGCACGGCCTCGCTGCACATGATGGCCGGCCGTTCGTCCTCGGCCAGCTCGAGCAGTTCGCCCAGGCCTTCCGCGAACCCTTCACCGGCCATGTAGTCGGCGTAATCACGGAAACCCTTCACGCGCCATGCGCCGTTCTCGCTCGGGACGCCCTTGGGCGTGTGCCGCCGGCCGCCCAGCTCGGCGATCCAGCGGTATGCGATGTCGGACGGGAGGGCGCCGACGATCGCGTCCTGATTCCACTGCGGGTACTTCCTCGACGACGGGTACGAGCGGACGTCGACCAAGCAGGTGATGTCATGGGCTCGCAGCAGTCCCAGTACCTCTTCGAAGTCGCGTGTCGAGTGTCCGACCGTATGGATGCGGTGCGTCATCCCGCCGCCCCTCCCGGGCCGCGCGATCCTCCGGCCGGTTCGCCGGGCCGGCGGCGCCCACCGCTGTCCGGTGCGTGCTTCGGAAACCCGTGTGCCATGTCCGCGGATCCTCCTCTCTACCGCTTGGTCAGCGCTGCCCCCTTGTGCAGGGCGACGTGGTCGGTTTTGTCACTCTTGATCTCGTATTGCGGTTCGTCCTCCGAGCAGTGGCGCGTATGACCCTTGTACTGCACGTCGCGCGTGTGCTTCTTGATGATGACTCCTTCCACCTGCCCGGCTTCCGAATTCCACCGCACGTGGTCCCCGACGTCGAACTTCTCCGTCACTTCCGGCTCCCTCCGCTTCGCTCTCTCCCGGGACCGGCAGCCGGATCGGTTCCGGCGCCGGACGGGACGAGTACCACCGGCGTCCCGTCCGACGCCTCCCGAAGGGGCTCGTCACCGCTTCGGACCCGGCCGTGTCCGCCTCACGGGCCTCGGACGGCCGTCTCAGCCGCCCGCGTCCGCGGCTCCGGCCTCCCAGCGCAGCAGGTCACCCGGCTGGCATTCCAGCACCTCGCAGAGCGCGGCGAGCGTCGTGAAGCGCACCGCCTTGGCGCGGCCGTTCTTGAGCACCGCCAGGTTGGCCGGGGTGATCCCGACGCGTTCGGCGAGTTCGCCCACGGACAGCTTGCGCTTCGCGAGCATCACGTCGATGTCGACGACGATCGGCATCAGATCACCTCGGCCAGCTCGGCCCGCATCCGCGCCGCCTCGATGTCGCGTGCGACCGCCTGGGCGAGCAGCATCCGCAGGACGAGCACGACCAGCGCGATCCCCAGGATCGCCACGACGACCCCGCACAGCAGCAGGACGACGCCCGGCGCGACGGCCTCGCCCGGTGCCAGGACGACCGCGAGCGCGAACACCAGGAGCGCGGCGGCGACGAACGCGCCGATCACGACGTGCACGTACCGGAAGGCGCCGAGGGAGAACACGGTTCCCCGCCGCACCATCGTCACCAGCCGCCACACGCAGACGAGTACCACCTGGGCCGTCACGACACCGAGCACGACGATGACGATCACCGGTGTCCGCACGGACGCGAGGGCCGCGCCGGCGTCGTCGAAGTCCGCGGCCAGCAGCGGCACCATGACCGCCTGCACGAACGCCGAGCCGGCGAGCAGCACCACCAGTACGGCACGCAGGGCCAGCACGGTCAGCTTTCCCACAACCCCTCCTTCACTCGATCAACGATCGAAATCTATCGAGAAACGATAGATGAAGCAAGGGTGGCGTGAGCCCGGGCCGTTTCGTCCGCTCCAGGGCGCCGCCCTGGCGTCCCGGGGCGGATGCGGGAGCCGGGCCCCGCGGTCACGGCGCTGCCGGCAGCGGCCGGAGCCCGGCGTGGCCGCCGGTGCTCAGGTCCGTGCGCGTCGCCGACAACAGGACAGGCAGGCGGAAGTGCTGTACCAAGGAATGAGGGCCGTGTCATGAGCAAACCCCGCCTTTGCCCGGAGAACACAGGAAACGCAAGGCGACCACCGGCACGGCCGTCCTCCCCTCCACGCAGCGTCGTCTGCGGGGGACCCCCCGTTTCTTCCCATCGCCTGGGTGGTGCGGCCGGGCTTTCCCGAAGTCCCACCACCGGAAGGAGATCGTCATGCGCGTACGGAAGATCGCGGTCTCGCTCGTGAGTCCGCTCGTCTTCGCCACCGCCTTCGCGATCCCATCGGCCACGGTCCCGCAAGCCTCCGCCGCTCCCGGGACCACGGCCGCAGCGGCACCGGAGGCCGGCCCGTCCTCGGCACCCGCCTCGATCGCCGACTACCGCCGCGGAGTTCGCGACGGACTCCGCGACGGGCTCCGTGACGGCCGCAGGGACGGCCGCCACTGCGACTACCGCGACACCTACGACGACCGGACCCGTCAGGGCAACCGCGACTACCGGCGCGGCTACCGCGACGGATACCGGGCCGCGTACGACACCGCGTTCCGCCAGGCGTTCAACCGGCACTGCCGCGACTAGGCCCGCGTCGGGAGCCGCAGCAGAGCCGTTCCGCCCCCGTCCGTCTCGCCGTCGACGCGCGGACGGCAGTCGGGACACCCCTCACCGGGCACCTCCCGCGGACGTGCCGCCGGTCCGGGACCGGGGGGGGACGGCAGCGCCGCGGCGTTCACCCGCACCGCCGAAGCCCCGCGGGGAGCCGGGCGCTCTCCGTCCCCCTCGCCACGAATTCCCGTCCGGTGCCCCGGACCCGCTCCGCGCGCCCGGTACCGAGGCCGTCGCGACCGAGTCCTCCGGCGTCGACGACTCCCCGTGCCGCGCCACCGCGACCGGGCCGGAGGGCCTTCCCCGGTGGACCGCAAGGACCGGGGCGTGACGGCTCCGTGAGTGCTCAAGGAGGTTGCATGCTGGAGAAGTCCGCCGAGTCCCCCACGACCGTGCCGAACGGGTCCGGAGCCACCGGACCCGGGATGCACGGGCCGGCGCGGGAGAACACCCCGTCGACAGACACGGAAAGGGGCCTCGCCGAGGTGCTCGCCGGCGTCCTGCGCGTCGACCGGGTGCCGGTCGACAGCAACTTCTTCGACGCCCTCGGCGCCAATTCGCTGGTGATGGCGCAGTTCTGTGCGCGCGTCAGGAAACGGCCGGACCTTCCGTCGGTGTCGATAAAGGACATCTACCGCCACCGGACGATCCGTCTCCTGGCGGCGGCGCTCGCCACCGCCGGGAACGGCACCGGAACCGGCGTCGCTCCCGCACCCGTCCTCGTCGACCCGCCGGCTCCGGCCCCCTCGAGGGCCGCGCCTCCCGTCGGTACGCCGCAGTACGTCCTCTGCGGAACACTGCAGTTCCTGCTCTTCCTGGGATACTCCTTCCTCGTCTCACTCCTCGTCGCACAGGGCTACGCGTGGATCTCCGCCGGCGCGAACGCGGCGGACGTCTACGTGCGGTCGGTCGTCTTCGGCGGCGCCGGATTCGTCGGCATGTGCGCCTTCCCGGTCGCGGCCAAATGGATCCTCGTCGGCCGGTGGAAGGAAAGCGAGTTCCCGGTCTGGAGTCTGGCCTATCTGCGCTTCTGGACCGTCAAGGTGCTGCTCCACGCCAATCCGATGGTCCTCTTCGTGGGAAATCCCCTGTACGTGCTCTACCTGAGGGCGCTCGGCGCGCGCATCGGGGCGGGGGTCACGATCCTCTCGCGCAGCGTTCCGGTCTGCACCGACCTGCTCACGGTCGGCGCCGGCACGGTGATCCGCAAGGAGTCGTTCCTCCTGTGCTACCGGGCACACGCCGGCCGCATCGAAACGGGTCCGGTCACCCTCGGCCGGAACGTGTTCATCGGCGAGAAGACCGTGCTCGACATCGCCACGTCGATGGGCGACGGGGCACAGCTCGGTCACGCGTCGTCACTGCACAGCGGTCAGGCGGTCCCCGGCGGCCAGCGGTGGCACGGATCTCCGGCACAGCGCACGGAGCTCGACTACGTGCGGGTCCCGCCCGCCAGGTGCGGCACTCTGCGCCGGTTCGGCTTCGGTCTCGCCACGGTGGGTCAGCTGTTCCTCCTGTCCGTTCCGCTGGCCGTCGGGGGCCTGTACATGCTGTCGACCGAAGTCCCGGCGCTGAACGACCGGCTGGCACCGGGAGCGGCGGGACTCGGAGCGTCCCGGCTCTACGTCCACGCGCTGATCATCTCCTGCGTCCTGTTCTTCGGCTTCGTCGTCGTGGGCGCCGTCGCCCTGTTCACCGTGCCGCGCCTGCTGAACCTGTTCGTCGAGCCGGGCAGGGTGTATCCGCTGTACGGTCTCCAGTACTCGGCGCACCGGGCGATCGCGCGCATCACCAACGTGAAGTTCTTCACCTGGCTGTTCGGCGACAGTTCCTACATCGTCCCCTATCTGCGCGGGCTCGGGTACGACCTGTCCCGGGTGGAGCAGACCGGGTCCAACTTCGGCACGGAAGTGCAGCACGAGACCCCGTACCTGTGCTCCGTCGGCAGCGGCACGATGGTCGCCGACGGCCTGTCGATCGTCAACGCCGACTTCTCCAGCACGTCCTTCCGGATCTCCCGGGCGTCGATCGGACGGCACAACTTCCTCGGCAACAACATCGCTTATCCGTCCGGGGCGAGGACGGGCGACGACTGTCTCCTCGCGACGAAGGTGATGGTTCCCCTCGACGGCGAGGTGCGCAAGGGGGTGGGCCTGCTCGGCTCGCCGTGCTTCGAGATCCCCCGGTCGGTGGAGCGCGACTCGCGGTTCGACCACCTGCGGACCGGGGCCGAGTTGCGCCGCAACCTCGCCGCCAAGAACCGCTGGAACATCCGGTCGATGGTGCTCTTCCTGCTCGTGCGCTGGTTCTTCTTCTTCGTCCTGACGGTGCTCGCCCTCGCGGACGTCGAGCTGTACGGCTCCTTCGGACATGCGGCGATCGCGGCGTTCCTGGTGGCCACCCTGGCGTTCACGCCCCTCTACTTCGTGCTGGTGGAGCGTGCCATCGTGGCCTTCCGCGGGCTGCGACCGCGGTTGTGCTCCATCTACGACCCGTACTTCTGGTGGCACGAGCGCCTGTGGAAGGTGCCCGACGAGTACCTCGACGTCTTCAACGGCACCCCCTTCAAGAACGTGATCTGGCGGCTCCTGGGGGTCCGGCTCGGCAGCAGGGTCTTCGACGACGGCTGCTATCTGACGGAGCGGATGCTCACCACCATCGGGAACGACTGCACCCTCAACGCGGGGAGCAAGATCCAGTGCCACTCCCAGGAGGACGGCACCTTCAAGTCCGACCGCAGCACGCTGGGGAACGGGTGCACGCTCGGCGTCGGCTCCCACGTCCACTACGGGGTGGCGATGGGCGACGGCTCGGTGCTCGCGCCCGACTCCTTCCTCATGAAGGGCGAGGAGGTCCCGCGGAACGCGCGGTGGGGCGGCAACCCGGCCACGGAGATGAGCGACGCGGCCCGGCCGGCGGCGACGGACCCGGCGGCCGCGGCGAGTGCGGAGAGGGACTGATCGATGGTGACGCGAGTGACGGACCGGGAATTCTGGCGCGGTGTGCTCCTCACCGGCGGATCCACCGCGATCCCCCGGTGGACGCTCCGACCGGTGAGGGGCGTCGGCGAGCACGAGGCGGCGGTTCCGGATGACGTGATGGACGTCCTGCGCCGGTCGGCGGAGGAACTCATGACCCCCCTCGGCTCCGTGCTGCTGGCCGCGCACGCCAAGGTGCTCGCCGCGCTGTCGGGAGAGCGGGAGGTCACGACCGGCTACGTCGTGGAGGAGGGCGGCCGGCCGTTGCCCTGCCGGCTGACGACCGCACCGGCATCATGGCGGGCGCTCCTGGCCGAGACCCGTCGCGTCGTGTCGGACCTGCGGGCGCACCAGGACTTCCCGGTCGACGACCTCGGGCGCGAGCTGGGCCTCGCCGGACCGCCGGCCGAGACCGTCCTCGATCCGGGTCCGGCCTCCGGCCCCGGCGATCTCGACGCGGGCACCGTGCTGCGGGTGGCGTTCTCGGAGCGCGGGGGCCGGCCCGTGCTGCGGTCGCGGTACCGGACCGACGTGCTCGACGCGGACCACGCCGCCCGGATCGCCGGTTACCACCTCACCGCGCTCGCCCTCATGGCCGCGGATCCGGACGCCGAGCACGCGCGGCAGAGCCTGCTCTCCGACGAGGAGCTCCGGTTCCAGGTCGAAGGGCTGGCCGGGCCGCGCCGTACCCTGCCGGACGCCCGGACGCACGAGCTGTTCGAGCAGCGGGTGAGGCTGCACCCGGACGCCGTCGCGGCCGTGCACGGCGACCGGGAGTGGACCTACCGGGAGCTCGACGCACGGGCCAATCGGCTGGGACGGGCCCTGGTGGCGCGGGGGCTGCGGCGCGAAGGGGTCGTCGCGGTGGTGACCGGGAGGAACCTGGACTGGATGGCCTGCGTCCTCGCGGTCTTCAAGGCCGGGGGCGTGTACCTGCCCGTCGAGCCGCACTTCCCGGCCGAGCGCATCGCGGCCATGCTCTCCCGCGCCGGGTGCGGGCTCGTGCTCACCGAGCCCGCAAGCACCGGCTCGCTCGACCGGGCCCTGGAGTCACTGCCGGGAGTCCAAAAACTCCTCATCGGCACGGCGTACGAGGAGAGCGAGCGCGACGACGGCCCGGGCATCGCCGTCGCACCGGACCAACTCGCCTACATCTACTTCACCTCCGGCTCCACCGGAGAGCCCAAGGGGGCGATGTGCGAGCACGCGGGCATGCTCAACCACCTCCACGCCAAGATCCATGACCTGGGGCTCGACGTCGGCGAGGGACAGGTGGTCGCCCAGACCGCCCCCCAGTGCTTCGACATCTCGCTGTGGCAGCTGCTGTCCGCCCTCCTGGTGGGCGGGCGGACCGTGCTGGTCGAGCAGGAGGTGATCCTGGACGTCCGGCGGTTCGTCGACGGGATCGCCCGTGACCGGGTCACCGTGCTCCAGGTCGTGCCGTCGTACCTCGAAGCCGTCCTGACGTACCTGGAACGGCACCCGTGCGAGCTGCCCGCCCTGCGGTGCGTGTCCGTCACCGGTGAGGCGCTGAAGAAGGAGCTCACCCAGCGCTGGTTCGCGGCGATGCCCGGCGTCAAGCTGGTCAACGCCTACGGACTGACCGAGACCTGCGACGACACCCACCACGAGGTCCTGGACCGGGTGCCGGACCGGGAGCGGGTCCCGCTCGGTCCCCCCGTCGGCAACGTCCACGTCTACGTCGTCGACGAGCACCTGTCCCCGGTGCCGCTCGGCGCCCCCGGCGAGATCGTCTTCTCCGGCGTCTGCGTCGGCCGCGGCTACGTCAACGACCCCGACCGCACCCGGCGGGCCTTCCTGCCCGACCCGCACCGCGGGGGATCCCGGCTCTACCGCAGTGGCGACCACGGCCGCTGGCTGCCCGAGGGCAAGCTGGAGTTCCTCGGGCGTCGCGACACCCAGGTCAAGATCCGTGGTTTCAGGATCGAGACCGGCGAGATCGAGAACACCCTGCTGCGGGTGCCCGGCGTCCGCGACGCCGCGGTGGTGGCCGCCGAGCGGCCCGACCGGAGCAAACGGCTCGTGGCCTTCTGCTCCGGCCCCGGAGCGCTCCGCGTCGAGGAGCTGCGGGACCGGCTGGGCGAGTCGCTGCCGGAGTACATGGTGCCGTCCGCCTTCCACTGGCGGGAAAGGCTGCCGCTGACCGCCAACGGCAAGATCGACAAGAGGGCGCTGGCGGCGTTCGCGACGGAAGCGGACACCGTCGGGGACGGCGAGGAGGACCTCCACGTGCCGGGGACGCCGACCGAACGGCGGTTGGCGGCCGCCTGGGCGGAGGTGCTCGGCATCCCCCGGGCCCGGATCGACCGCCGGGACCACTTCTTCGACCGGGGCGGCACCTCGCTGTCGGCCGTACGGCTGGCGATCGCCCTGGACCGCACGGTGTCGCTCAAGGACGTGACCGGCCATCCGGTGCTCGCCGATCTGGCCGCACTGGTCGACGGCAGGTCCGCTCGGCGTTCCGGACTGCTCCAGCCGCTGTGCGCACCGGACGGCGCGCCGGCCGGTGCGCTGGTGTGCTTCCCCCACGCCGGCGGCAACGCGGTGAACTTCCAGCCGATGGCCAGGGCGCTGCGCGGCAGCGGACTCGCGGTCCACGCCGTCGAGGCGCCCGGTCACGACGTGGCCGCCGGGAGCGAGCCCTTCGCGTCGATGACGGAGGTGGTCGACCGGGTCGTCGCCGAGATCACCGGACGTGGCCTGCGTGGAATCCTGCTGTGGGGTCACTCGTCGGGCGCGGCTTCCGCCGTGGAGACGGCCAGGCGGCTGGACGAGTGCGGGGTGGAGGTCCGACGGGTCTTCATCGGCGCGCAGTTGCTCGGCACCGCCGCCGGCCGGCGCGAAGCCGTCACCGAGCTGACCGGACTGAGCGACGCCGAGATCGCCGCGAAGCTGAGCGCGGACAGCGGCCACCCCGGACTCCACGAGCTGGATGCGCGACGCGCCGAGCACATCGGTGCGGCCTATCGGCACGACTGCGTGTCCGCGCACCGCTATTTCGCGGATCTCCTCGCCACTCCCCCGGCGGTGAGGCTGTCCGTGCCGCTCACCGTGGTCGTCGCCGCCGACGATCCGCTGACGGCCGGTCACCTGCGGCGCCACCGCGACTGGGAGCTCCTCGCGGCCCACGTCGACCTGCACGAACTCGCCGGGGGCGGCCACTACTTCCCGCGCAACCGTCCCGCCGAGGCGGCACAGGCCGTGCTGCGCACCGCCGAACCGCTGCCCTCTTCCTGAGCGGTGCACACGGCCGCACACCGAAAGGAGAACAGGATGTCCTCCACGTTCCCGACGTTGCTGCTCGACGAGGTCGAACTCCGGCCCGGCCGGCCCCCGGTGCTAAGGGCCGACACCACCGGTGACGCACCGCGCTGGGCGGCCGAGCACCGGGAGGCGCTGCGCGCCGTCGTCGCCGAGCACGGCTGCGTCCTGGTCCGCGGCCTCGGGCTGCGCGACGTGGCCGGAGCACGGGCCGTCTTCGAGCGGCTGAGCACCGGGCTGACGGCCGAGAGGGAGGCTTTCGCGCCCCGGCGGACCCATGCCGACGGCGTGTACTCCTCGGCCCAGTGGCCGCAGAACCAGCCGATGTGCATGCACCACGAGCAGAGCTACACGCTCGAGTTCCCCGGGATGCTGCTGCTCGCCTGCCTCACCGCGCCCCACCGGGGCGGGGCGACCGGAGTGGCCGACGCGGCGGCCGTGCTCGAGGAACTGCCCACCGCGTTGACCGAACGGTTCGAACGGGAGGGCTGGCTGCTCACCCGAAGCTACAACGACGAGATCGGGTCGTCCCTCGCCGAGGCGTTCGGCACCGACGAGCGGGGCGCCGTGGAGGACTACTGCCGTGCCCACGCGATCGAGTGCGCGTGGCAGCCCGACGGGACCCTGCGCACCAGGCAGCGCCGCAGCGCCGTGATACGCCATCCGGTCAGCGGGCGGCGCTGCTGGTTCAACCAGGTCGCGTTCCTCAATGAGTGGACCCTGGCCCCCGAGGTCCGCGAGTACCTCGTCGAGGTCTACGGCGCCGACGGACTGCCGTTCAACACCCGGTTCGGAGGCGGCGACCCGATCGGTGAGGACGTGGTGCGGTTGCTCAACGAGGTCTACGAGACCCGCACCGCACGCGAGCCGTGGCAGGCCGGCGACCTGATGATCGTCGACAACCTGCGCACAGCGCACAGCCGGGAGCCCTTCGAGGGCCCGCGCGACGTGCTCGTCGCGATGGCCGACCCGGTACGACTGTCCGACTGTTCGCCGACCTTCGAGGTGACCGCCCGATGACCAGCGTCCCCACTGCCGTGACGGCGTCCGCGACGGGCGGGCCGCCCCCCGTGCGGCCCTTCGCGGTGATCTCCGGTGCCCAGGTCCAGCAGGTGCTGGAGGGGCGCGAGAAGCAGCTCGTCGAACTGGCCGAGGCCGTCTACCGGCTGCACGGGGCCGGTGACTCGGTGAATCCGCCGTCGTACTTCCTGCGCTTCCCCGACCGTCCGGCCTCCCGGATCATCGCGCTGCCGGCCTCGCTCGGCGGGCACGTACGGGTGGACGGCGTCAAGTGGATCTCCAGTTTCCCGGAGAACGTCCGGGCCGGCATTCCGCGGGCGTCCGCCGTGCTGATCCTCAACGACCAGGACACCGGTTACCCGTTCGCCTGCATGGAGAGTTCCATCATCAGCGCCACCAGGACGGCCGCGTCCGCCGCGCTGGCCGCGGACCGGCTCAGCCGGGACCGGCCGCGGCCCGCGCGCGTCGGGTTCGTCGGGACGGGCCTGATCGCCCGCTACATCCACACGTTCCTGGCCGGCACCGGCTGGTCGTTCGACGAGACGGGCGTACACGACCTGGCCGCCGACAGCGCGGCCGGGTTCTGCCGCTACCTCGAGCAGTCGGGCGCCACCGGCCGGATCACGGTGCACCACAGCGCCGAGGAGCTGATCCGGAGCAGCGACCTGGTGGTCTTCGCCACCGTCGCCGGTGCGCCGCACGTCGGCGACCCCGCGTGGTTCTCGCACCATCCCGTGGTTCTGCACGTGTCCCTGCGCGACCTCGCGCCGGAGGTCGTCCTCGCCTCGGCCAACATCGTGGACGACGTCGAGCACTGCCTGAAGGCCGACACCTCGCCGCACCTGGCCGAGCGGCTCACGGGCGGCCGGGACTTCCTGCAGGGCACGCTGGACGACGTGCTGGCCGGACGGGTGAGCGTGCCGGCGGACCGCCCGGTGGTGTTCTCGCCCTTCGGTCTCGGGGTGCTCGACCTCGCGGTCGGCAAGTACGTCTACGACGACCTGGTCCGCTCCGGAGAACTGCACGTCATCGACGGCTTCTTCCACGAACTGCGCCGTTACGGATAACCGTCCGAGAGCGCCCTGCGGCAGATGAGGAGGAGGCCGTCGTGCCCGTCATATCCGCTCCCCACGCCTTCAACGAGTCCCAGCTCTATGTCGACCTGGAGCCCATCTTCGGGCACTCCCTGTTCCTGAAGTGCGAGGGCTTCAACTTCGCCGGCTCGATCAAGCTGAAGGCCGCGACCGAGATGGTGGAGAGCGCCGAGCGGGACGGGGACCTCGAACCGGGTTCGATCCTGGTCGAGTCCTCGTCCGGCAACCTCGGCGTGGCACTGAGCATGATCGCGGCGAGCAAGGGCTACCGGTTCCTGTGCGTGACGGACTCCCGCTGCAACCTGTCGACCAGACTCCTGATGGAGGCACTGGGCAGCCGGGTGCACGTCATCACCGGCTTGGACGCCGAGGGAAGCTTCCTGGGGGCGCGGATCGACTACGTCCGTGCGCTGTGCGATTCCGACGACCGGTACGTGTGGCTCAGCCAGTACACCAATCCGAACAACTGGAAGGCGCACTACCGCAGGACGGCACCGGAGATCGTCCAGCACTTCCCGCACCTGGACGTCCTGTTCGTCGGCGCCGGCACCACCGGGACCCTGATGGGCTGCGCACGGTACTTCCGCCAGTGGCACCGGCCGGTGCGGGTCGTCGCGGTGGACAGCGTCGGTTCGGTGACCTTCGGCGGTGCGCCGGGCCGCCGCATGATCCCCGGGCTCGGCATGAGCATGCCTGCGCCGCTGCTCGACGAGTCCTACGTGGACGAGGTGGTGCGCGTCGAGGAGACGGACACCATCCGTGCGTGCCACCGCCTGGCCAAACGCGGGTTCCTCTTCGGCGGTTCCACCGGCACGGTCGTCAGCGGCGCGATGCGCTGGCTGGACGAGCACGGCACGCGTGAACCCACCGCGGTGGCCATCGCCCCGGACCTCGGCGAGCGCTACCTCGACACCATCTACCAGTCCAACTGGCTGCACGATCTTTACGGTGAGGACACGCTCGACCCCGACGGGACGGCCGGCGGCCCCTGGGCAGCCGGTCCGGTGCCCACGCTCCGGGGGAACCCCCCGCCCGCGAACCGGCGACGGCGGCAGTGACGGACACCGCGGCCCCCGCGAGCGTCGCGGCGGGCCGCGGTGCTCACGGGGCCGTGCTCGATCACTGCCGTGTCCCGGTCCGGTGTCCCGGTCCGGTCATCGTCCCGGTCCCGCGACGGCGTAGGCCGCGGTGCCGGCGACCGCGAGGACCAGAGCCGTCCAGGTGCCCGCCGGCGTGCCGGGCGGCAGCAGCATCCAGGTCGCCACCTGCATCGGCGCGCTCGTCGGGGGTGGGGCGAAGAACGAGAACGAGAGCCAGGCGAACGGCGGCGTCCACGCGTACCGGCCGCCCGAGAGCGCCGCGCCCAGGGCGGCCAGTCCCATCAGGCCGGCGCCGTCCCGGACGACGAACGCGAGGGCGACCGTGTCCTCGCCCACGGTCTGCACGGTCAGCAGCACCGTGCAGACGACCGCGCCGGCGAGCAGCACGTGGGCCGCCCTGCGCGGCGCCCAGCGGATCGCGGCCGTCCGGTCCAGCGCGAGGTCCTGCCCGCCGAGCCCGATCGAGGCGGCCATCGCCCCCAGGGCGAGGACGAGCACGGGCAGCCGCGGATCCCCGGGCGCCCCGTCCCCGGCGAGCACCCATGCCGTCACCGCGCCGACCACTGTCGTGGCGAGCGACGCGGGCACCTGCCGTGAGCGCGCGTACAGCGTCAGCCATCTCACCGGGACGCACCGCCGGACAGGGCTTCGAAGGCGTCGCCCTCGCAGGAGAGCGCGGCGGCGCGCATCGCGTTGATCCGCGAGAGCTGCTCGGCCCGCGGCAGCGCCTGGAGTTCCTTCCACACCGGGCGGGTCTCCGCCTCGGCCTCCCTGCGCAGATCCGCCGACTCCGTGGCGGGAAGCGGCCCGGGCTCCCCGAGGACCCAGCCCACCGCGACGGCCCGCGCGAAATCCTCGGTGCCCCAACTGCTCCAGCCCACGGGGGTGCACCCCGGCACCATGGCTTCGGCGATCAGGGCCCGGGTCAGTTCCCCGCCCTTCGCCGCGGCGACGGTGTCGTCGTCGAAGTCGAAGAGCACGGTCTCGCCGGACCACCGCGGCACGGCGCCGTCCGGCAGTACGGCGGAGTTCTCCCGGACCGAGACCGGGGCCCGGTCGCCCAGGGCGCCGTGCAGCAGGCGCAGTGCCTCCTTGCCCGGGCCCGCGAGGTCGGCGAGTCGTGTCCGGTGCGTCGTGGTCACGCACACCGGGCCGTCGCACACCGGCTCCGCGGCGGCCTCGTCGACGACGTACATCCGGCGCGGGTCGGAGGGGAGGACCAGGAGGGCGATCGCCGCGCCCGCCAGGACGGGCGTCAGGGCGATCAGCCGGGCACGCCGGGTCGCGGCGATCAGCAGCGCGAAGCCGGTCGCGGCCATGCCGAGCAGCCAGACCGTCTGCCCGGCGTGCACGGGGGCGGAGAGCGTGAGGAGCGCGCTGCGCACCTCCTCCACCGCCGGTGACAGCAGGGAGATCCGGCGGGGCTCCGTGCTCTGGACTCCCTCCGCCGTGGTCGTCACGGTCCGTCCCAGCGACATGTGCATGAGGGCGGTGAAGACGAAAGCGCCCATGGCCAGCGCGGGCGGGGTCAGCACGGACGGCAGGGCCCGTCCGGCCCCCATGCCCAGCAGCGCGCCCGCGACGAGGAAGAGTGCTCCCACCAGCGAGATCGGCAGCCATCCGAGATGCGTGTACCCGGTGCGGGCGAGCACCTGGACACCGCCCACGAGGACGAGGAGCGCGAAGGCCGAGGTCAGGGTGATCGCCGTCGCGCCCGCCGTCGCGGCCGCGCGGTGCCGGGCGGGCCGCGGCGTGGTCGTCAGCAGCTCCGGCATCGTCGAGCGGTGGTCGCGCAGGCCCTGCAGCGCCCCGAGCCCCACGGCCAGCGGCCACAGGTAGAACAGCAGGCTGCGGGTCCACATCGCCAGGGACGTCCACTGGGCCGTCCACGCCGTGGTGCCCCTCCACCACGCGGCGTCCAGCAGGTACAGGAACGCCAGCGCGCTCGTGAGGACCAGGGCGCCGGCCCACGGGGCGACGGAGCGCCTCAGCTCGATGCGCAGGACACGGGTGTTCACCAGGCGCCCCTTTCCCGGCCGGGGCCCCGCAGCAGCGCCGAGTAGCCGCGCTCCAGGGGACTGTCGCCCATGTGCCCGGGACCGCCCGCCGCGGCCAGGTCGTCCGGGGTGCCCTGGAAGACCAGCCGGCCCTCGTCGAGGAGCACCACGTCGGTGCAGGCGGCGGCGACGTCCTCCACCAGATGGGTCGAGACGACCACGCACGTGTCCGTGCCCAGCTCCTGCAGCAGCTTTCGCAACCGCAGCCGCTGTGCCGGGTCCAGGCCGGCCGTGGGCTCGTCCAGCAGCAGGATCACCGGGTCGTTGACGATGGCCTGGGCGATGCCGACCCGGCGCACCATGCCGCCCGAGAGGGCCTTCATCCTCTCGTCGGCGCGGTCCGCCAGACCCACCCGTTCCACGGCGCGCTGCACCGCCGCGGGGACCTCCGCCTTCGGCACCTCCTTCAGCCACGCCATGTACTCGACGAACTCGCGCACCGTGAAGCGCCTGTAGTAGCCGAACTCCTGCGGCAGGTAACCGATCCGGCGGCGCAGCGCACGGTGCCCGCTCCTGCCGCCCGCGGACTCGCCGAGCAGCTCCAGGGTGCCCCCTGCGGGGCGCAGCACGGTGGCCAGGGCCCGGATGAGGGTGGTCTTGCCCGCCCCGTTGGGGCCGAGGAGTCCGTGTACACCGGTGCCCAGCGCCAGGTCGAGGCCGTCGACGGCCATGCGTCTCCTGCCGGCCCTGACCTTCAGCCCGGTGGCCCGGATCTCCCAGGCGTAGGCCGTCGGTGCGAGGTCGGCCGCGCTCGCTGCGGACGTCATGCGGTGTTCCTTTCCGGTGGTCATCGATGGGCTCCCAGCACGGAGTACGCGTCCCTGCGGGCGATCACGACGCCGACGCCGAGGACGAGGAGCAGTCCCCACGCGGGCAGGCCGCCCGTCTGCAGGGCGGCGGCCGTACGGCTGGTGGCCAGGGTCGGCGCCACGATCACGGCGGCCCACACGGCGGCCAGCACGGCGGCGGCGCGGGTCACGCCGACGGCACCGCCGAGTGCCAGCGTCGCCGCCGTGAAGGCCAGGCAGGGCAGCAGCCACTGGGCCGCCGACACCCCCGTCGCCCATCCGCCCGCCAGCAGCGCGGGGACGACCGCGCCGAGCACGGACGCGGTGCGCCGCAGCACCAGCGGAAGCCCGGCCCTGGGCGCCGAGACCGTCAGTTCGTACGCCGGGTCCAGGCCGCGCGACCAGGACGCCGCGACACCGAGCACGGGCAGGACCGGCGCGACCAGCAGCACCAGCGACACCTCGCCGAAACCGGTGCCGGCCAGGTCGAGCAGCAGGGCCGACAGGGTCACACCCACGACCATGGCCGGCCACGGCGCCGTCGTGGGCGTCAGCCACCGCGCCGGCCGGCGTCGTCCGCGCGGCATCGTGGCGGTGACCGCCAGCAGGGGTTCGAGGCCGGACCACACGGTGTCGACCAGCGACGCCACGGCGGGCACCTCGGCGCCGACGGTCGCGGACAGCCGGTCGCGGCACACCCGGCACGCCTCCAGGTGGGCCTCCACGGCCCACACCTCGTCGGCGGCGAGGTCCGTGCCGCCGCGCGCGTACCCCTCGATGAGCCGCGCCGACGCGTGTTCCGCGGTCATGCCAGTGTCCTCCGCATCGCGATCCGGGCCCGGCGGGCACGGGTCTTGACCGTGCCCTCAGGCAGTCCGAGCAGGACCGCGGTCTCCCGGACGGACAGCCCGTCGAGCACCATGGCCTGCAGTACCTGTCTCAGCTCCGGCGCGAGGCGCCGCAGCGCGTCCCCGACGTCACCGCCGACGGTCGCCGCGAGGGCCTCCTCCTCGGCGGCGGGCGCCGCGTCGGGCACGGCGGCGGCCGGCGGCGGTTCCGCGTGGTGGGCCCTGCGCCGGAACGCGTCGACCAGGCGGCGCGCCGCGATCGTCCACAGCCACCCGGTGGCCGATCCCCCGACCGCGGCACCGGCGAACGCACCCGCCGCACGCCACACCGCCAAGTAGGTCTCCTGCATGACCTCCGCGACGATCTGCTCGTCCGCACACCGGCGGCGCAGCCGCACCGCCATCCACGGCGACGTACGCCGGTACAACTCCTCGAACGCGGCACGGTCGCCCCGTGCCACCAGCCGGACGAGCCGTTCCTCGTCCACCTCGTGCGGCGCTGCTCTGACTGATCTCACACCCGCTAGACGCCCGGGCCGGGTCGCGGGTTTTCCCTCCGCCGTGACGCCCGTCACATCCCAGCAGCCCGCGCGTGCCCCGGTGCGGCGGTGGGGCCGGCGTCGGCGAAGGCGGGAAAAGCGGTGCCGGGGTGCGTTCCGGGC
>NZ_LIRG01000267.1 GCF_001419695.1 Streptomyces prasinopilosus | reverse complement strand
GGGCCGGGCGAGCCGTCCGCGGCCCGGCGCTCCTCGGCGTACCGCCCGCGCCCCCAGCCGGGACACGTCGCCGTACGACGCCGGGAACAGCTCGGTGTCCGTCACCCGCGGCTCCGGGCCGAACAGGGTCGACAGGGCGGGACGGGCACGGCCCGACCGGAGCGAGACGACCTCCCGCAGGACGCCGGTGAGCTGCTCGGCCATCTCCTGCGCGGAGGCGAACCGGCGGTCCGGGTCGGGGTCGGTGGCGCGCACCAGCAGCCGGTAGAACGACTCGTACCGCCGGAAGACGTCGATGTGGTCCGGGTCGGGCAGCGAGTCCGCGTAGACGGTCGTGTAGCCCTGGAAGTCGAAGGTGAGGACGGCGAGCGTCCGGGCGACCGTGTACAGGTCGGAGGCGACCGACGGGCCGACCGCGGCGACCTCCGGGGCCTGGTAGCCGACCGTGCCGTAGATGGCCGACTCGTGGTCGTCCACCCGGCGCACCGCGCCCATGTCGATCAGCTTGAGCTCGTCCTCGGTCTGGATCGCGTTGTCGACCTTGAAGTCGCAGTACAGCAGGTTGCGGGAGTGCAGGTGCCCCAGCGCCTCGAGCGCCTCGATGCCGTACGCGCACGCCTGCTCCACCGGCAGCGGGTCCCGCCTGCCGTCCGGGGTGCGGCGGCCGTTGGCGATCTCCTTGAGGGCCTTGCCGCCGACGTACTCCATGACGATGTAGCCGTCCAGCGAACCGGTGCGCTGGTCGAGGTGCTCCACGAAGTTGTAGATCCGCACGATGTTGGCGTGCTCGATCTCCGCGAGGAAGCGCCGCTCGGAGATCGCCGCCTCCATCGCGTCCTGGTCGCCCGTGTCCAGCAGGCCCTTGAGGACCACCCAGCGGTCCGAGACCGCCCGGTCCACGGCGAGGTAGATCCAGCCCAGGCCGCCGTGCGCCAGACAGCCGACCACCTCGTACTGGCCGTGCACCACGTCACCGGCCCGCAGCTTCGGGACGAACGAGTACGGGTGGCCGCACTCGGTGCAGAAGCCCTCCGTGCGGCCCGGCCGGCCGGCCCGCGCACGGCCCACCCGGGCACCGCAGTCCGAGCGGGAGCAGAACCGCTTCCGCTCCGGCACCTCGGGGTGGTCCAGCACCATCGCGCGCGGGTCGGGCCGCGGGATCGGCGGGACCTGGACCAGCCCCGCGCCCAGCCGGCTCCGGCCGGAGGAGCCGCCGGCGGACCCGGAGCTGCGCACCGACACCGAACGGCCGGCGCCGCCCGGGAGCGACCGGGAGAGCCGCCCGGACACCGAGCGCCGCGACTTCGCCGACCGCGAGGGCTGGGAGGGCTGGGAGGGCTGGGACGACGTGCGCGCACTGCGGCCGCCGGTACGGGCTTCGGCGCCGGAACCGCCGGAGCCGTGAGAACCCCGGGAGCCGCGCGCACCGCGCGACTCCCGGCCCCCGCCGGCGGTGACGCCGGTGGGGGCCGGGCCGACCTCCCCGGTCGGCGACACGGCCGGGGCGAGTCCGCAGGTGTCGCAGTACGACCGGCCCCCGCCGAGGTCCTCGTAGGCACCCCCGCAGCCGGGGCGTCGGCAGGCCCGGGAAGCCTCGGCGGCCCGCTCCGGCTGCTCCCCGTCCCCGCTCGGGCCGGGCTCGCCGCTGCCGCTCCCTTCCCCGCTCCCGTCCGGTTCCCGGGCTCCGCTCCGCCCGCCGGAGCCGCCGTCGGGCCATCCCCGGGGCCGGCCCTGCCGGTGCGTCCGGTTCTCCGCCTGACTCATGCGCCCGCCTCCCCCCTCGTCACTCATGCGCCGGCCCTCCGCGCTCCTCGGGCGTGCCCCGGCCGGGCTGCCCGTACGGGCCGGGCCGGCCGTACGGATCCGACGGCCCGGACTGGCCGGGCACCCGGTGCCGGGCCGAGCCGAGGAGTTCGGCGGCGGCGTGCTGGTAGCGCAGCACCGCCTCCTCGGCGACCCGCAGGTCGCAGGGCGCGCTCCACAGCACGCGGCGCGCCTTCTCGTACCGCTCGGCCAGCACGGTGTCCTCCGCGAGGCCGTGCCGGGCGACCTTCGCCTTGTAGGCGTCGAGCCGGCCGCGCAGCTCGGCGCGGATCGCCAGCGGCGCGGTGACCGCGGTCAACGACTCGCGGGCGCGCACCAGTTCGTCCTCGGCCTGTTCCTCCAGGGACTCCAGGAGCGGGGACAGCCGGTGCCACTGGGCGTGCCTGCGGTACTCGGCGGCCGTCGCCAGCTGCTCCTGCAGCGCGGTCGGCGGGCCGCTGACGACCGGCACCTCGGTCGCCGCGATCTTCGCGAGCACCTCGCCGCGCGCCGTGCGCGCCTCGGCGAGGGTGCGGTCGGCGCGCGAGAGGACGTCCCGCAGGCGCACGATCCGCTTCTCGGAGTCCTGGCGGACCGCGAGCACCGCGTCGATCTCGCGGCGCACCTCCTCCAGGGCGCGCGCCTCGCGGTCGTACACCGTCGTGTCCGGCCGGCCGCCGCCCGGGGCGGAACTGCCCTCCAGGGGCTTCCAGAAGGCCAGCGGGTCGGAGATCACCTGTTCGCGCAGCCGCGTCAGGGTGCGGGTGATCCGCTCCAGGTCGTCGCCCGCGGGGTGCTCGCCGGGGCGGACCCCCACGGGGTGGGCGAGCCTGCGGGTGCGCTGGAGCTCGGCGGCCAGGAGGTCTATCCGCGCGGGCAGCGCCGACCACACCGCGTCCGCTGCGACGACCACGTCCAGCGAGGACGCGTACAGCTCGTTCATCAGCTCGACCAGCACGGCCAGCGAGTGGCGTTCGCCGAGGCGGCCCGCACGGCCCCGGAGGGCCGGCACGTTCGCGGCGGCGGCGGCGGCCGAGCCCGGGACCGTGACGCACTCGCCGCGCAGCAGCTCCGTCAGTTCCGCCAGGTCCTCGCGGCTGGACCAGCGGCGCCGGGCGCGGATCCCGCGGGCGGTGCGCAACGCGCCGGAGTACGCGTCGAAGTACGTCCACAGCAGGGTGATCGAGGCCTCGGTGACCCGCCAGCGCTCCTCGGTGAGCCCGGTGAGGCGGGCACCCTCCAGGAGTCTGCGGCCCGCGTGGTCCTGCAGGGCGAGGAGCGAGGTCTCGACCGCCTCGTGCTCCGCGCCGAGCCGCGCGAGCGCACGGTCCACCTCGTCCCGGTCCATCACCGGCCCGGTGGGATCCGTGTCGCCCATCGATCACCTCTCGCTGCGGGTCGGTCGCCGGCGTCCGTCGGCCGGCGTTCGGGCGTCGGCGTTCGCACGTCCGCGTCCGTGCGTTCTCCTGTGCTCGTCGTGCTTTCCTGGCGGTGGGGTGACGGGGGGTCAGCTCACGCGCAGGTACTCCGGTTCCGGTGGTTCGGAACCACGTGGATCACTGCCCATTGTCTTCGACAGCCAACGCTCGTACGAGGCCCGCCATCCGTTCCCGGTGTCCTCGCCGAAGTCCACCAGGACCCGGTTGACCCGGCGCAGCAGGTCGTCCGCGTCCTTCCGCATGGCCACGCCGTAGTACTCGGTCGTGAAGGAGTCGCCCTTGAGTTCGACGGTCGGGTCCTGCGCGGCCTGGCCGGCGGCGAGCGCGGCGTCGGTGACGACCGCGTCGACCTCGCCGAGCTGCAGCCGCACCAGGCAGTCGAGCTGGTTGGGGACGGTGGTGCGGATGTCGGCCGACCGGGGGAGGGCGCCCCTGGCCCTGTCCGCCTTCAGGTTCGCGTACGCGGTGGAGCCCGCCGCCGTGCAGATCCTGCGGTCCGCGAGGGTGGGGCCGTACCCCTGGACCGGGGAGTCCTTCGGGGCCAGGACCTGCTGTCCCGTGGTGAAGTACGGGGCGGAGAACGCCACGTCCTCCAGGCGCTCGCAGGTGATCGTCATGGTGCGGACGACCATGTCGACCCGGCCGTCCTGGATCGCCGGGACGCGTTGGTCGGTGGGGATCGCCTTGAACTGGACCGCGTCCCGGTCGCCGAGGATGTCCTCGGCGATGCGGTGCGCCAGGTCGATGTCGAAGCCCTCGAGCTGTGCGCCGTCCCCGCTGTTGGGGTCGCGGTAGCCCCAGCCGTAGCTGTTCTGGTCGATGCCGACGACCAGTTTCCGCTTCTCGCCGGAGCGGGCCTTGATCGCGTCGATGACCGGGCCGTCGGCGCCGGAGGGGGGCAGGGTCTGCTTCTCGGGGTCGTCGCACTCCTCGGCCGCCCTCGCGTCCACGGCGTCCGTCACGCCCTGACCGGCGCTCCTCGGCTCCCTGCCGGGTCCGGGGGAGGACCCGGCAGGGAGCCGAG
>NZ_LIRG01000266.1 GCF_001419695.1 Streptomyces prasinopilosus | reverse complement strand
GGGTCAGAGGGTGCGCAGGAAGCCGAGGAGGATCTCGTTGAAGACCTCGGGCCGTTCCATGCACGCGTAGTGTCCCGCCCCCTCGACGGTGGCGGAGCGGCCGTCGCGCACGCCGCGGACGAGGCGCTCGGCCGCCGCGGTCAGGTCGGCGGGTTCGAGTGAGCCGTTGACCGCGAGCACGGGCACGCCGATCGTGGGCACGCGGTCCCAGGTGCCGGTGACGGGGACGCGCCGGTCCTTCTCGTCCGGGGTGTGCTTGGAGATGGTGTGCAGGGCCATCTCCCGCAGCCGGCGCGGGATGTCCGGGCCGAGGGCGCCGAGGCCGCGGTGCTCGCCCGCCGCCGCCCGTACGAAGGCGTCCAGCCAGCCCTCGACGTCACCGGCGCCCAGCGTGCGGGCGAACTCGGCCTGGATCCCGCGGGTCCACGGATCGGTGTACTCGAACTCGCTGGTGGCCGCCCCGCAGACCACGACCGCGCGGACCAGGTCGGGGTGTTCGAGCACGGTGTCGGTCGCGATGGCGCCGCCCATCGAGACGCCGGCCAGGACCGCGGGCCCCGTGTCGAGGTGGCGCAGCAGGGCGGCGAGGTCGTCCGCCCAGCGGAAGGGTGCCGTGGCGTTGGCGGAGGAGCCGTGGCCGCGTACGTCGGGCGCGATCACCCGGTGGTGGGCGGCCAGAGCCGGGATCTGGTCCTCGAAGAGCCGGTGGTCGGTGAAGCCGGAGTGGAGGAGGACGACCGGGTCGCCCGTGCCGCTGTCGTGGTAGGCGAGGTCGCCGTCGGAGGAGGTGAAGTACCGGAGTTCCGAAACCGCATTCATGACAACCAAGGTGTCATCTTCGGCAAGGTTTGACAACCGAGGTGTCATGATGGAGGGATGAGCGACTCCGGGAACGACACCGCCGAGCCCCTTCCGCCCGATGCACTCGGCCCGCGCCTGATGGAGGTGTTCGACCTGGTCGGCCCGCTGTACCGCCGGGTGCAGCGCGCGGTCGAGCAGGGCGAGGCCGTCGAGGGCCTGTCCGTCGGGGTGCGCGCCGTGCTGGACCTGCTGCGCAAGCACGGCCCGATGACCGTGCCCCAGATGGGCCGCGCGCAGGCGATCAGCCGCCAGTTCGTGCAGCGCATGGTCAACGACGCCGCCGCGCGGGGCCTGGTGGAGAGCATCCCCAATCCCGCCCACCGGCGCTCCTCGCTGATCCGGCTCACCGAGGGGGGCCGGGCGGCGATCACCGCCGTCGTCGCCCGTGAGCACGCCGTGCTGCGGGAGGTCGGCGGGGACCTCACGGACGCCGACCTGCGCGCCTGCGTGCGCGTCCTCACCCGGATGCTGACGCTGTTCGACACCGTGGACGTGGACGGACCGCCGCCCCGGCCGGTACGGGCTACTCCCCCATGACCAGCCCGTCCTCCGCCGCGCCCCGGCTCAGCACCACGGTCCGGATCCGGTCGCGGACGGACCGGACCTCGGCGCCCTCCGCGAGGGCCCGGCCGAGGTCGACCACGCGGCCGGCGTCCACGTCGTAGAGCTGCGGGACGAACTCGGCCCCGGTCACCTCCCAGCGCCCGTCCGGGCGTCCGGGCGGGGTGAAGGTGAAGCGGCCCAGGGTGGACCGGTCGCCGCGGGGGTCCGGGGCGCCCTCGCGGCCGGCCGCCGCGCCGGGGACCTGGTCGCCCGTCCCGTAGATCACCCAGGTGTCGTTGATCTTCTCGTACGCCTGCGGGACGTGGGTGTGGGTGCCGAGGACCAGGTCGACGTCGGAGCGGCGGCCGGCGCGGGCCGCGGCGAGGGAGCGGGCGAGGGCGAGCTGCCGTTCGTCCGGGGCCTCCTGCCACTCGGTCCCCCAGCGCAGGGAGACCACCACCACGTCGGCGCCCGCCTTCCGGGCCGCGCGTGCGTCGGCGAGGATCCGGGTCTCGTCGGTGAGCCCGGCGGCCGGGGGTCCGCCGGGCGGGAGCGGGCCCGCGCCGTGGGTGTAGGCGAGGTGGGCGACCTCGGCGCCGCCCGCGCGCAGGACGGTCCCCGTGCGGAGCTCGCGCCCGGACCGGACCGCGCCGGTGTGCCGCAGGCCGGCCCGGTCGAGGGCGTCCAGGGTGCGGCGGCTGCCGTCGGTGCCGTCGTCCGGGGGGCGGCCGGAAGCGGTGGAGCAGCCGTCGTAGCCGGTGGCGGCGAGGGCCTGGGCGATCTCCGGCGGGAACGCGGAGCCGGTGCGGTCGCCGTCGGCGCCGTACGCGGTCTCCAGGTGGCACAGCGCCAGATCGGCGCCCGCGACGGCCGGCCGGGCGCCGGAGAGCATCGGTTCGAAGTCGTGGCCCGTGCCGCCCGCGTCGAAGCGGGCGCGGCCGAGGACCGAGTCGTGCGGCAGCACGCCCCCCGAGGCGACCAGGGTGAAGCCGCGCTCCCGCACGACCGGGGCCTGCGGATGGCCGGATTCCGGTGGGTGGTGCTCCCTGGACTGCCAGGCGGCGCCCGCGGCGAGGACGGCGGTGAGGGCCAGGGCCACCTGTCTACTGCGTGAGATCATCGCTTCACCCCGGTGTGCGGTATTCCACTGTCGTATTTGACGACAAGTAGATAAGAATCAGCTTCTGTGTCACCGGTGTTCCGACACGCGTTTTAGGCCGTCCGGCGTGCGCGGACCGTCGTCCGGACCGTTCGTCGAACCGTTCGCCGACGCGATCGACCGTCCGTCGCACGCCTGCGCGCGCTCCCTGTCCCCGAAGGGCGCCGTGGGTTGCCATACCGCCATGACGGCCGGAATGACACTCATGAACGGGACGACCGCCGAGCACGAACTCGCCGCCCTGCAACGCGAGCACGGCCGGCCCCTCTTCGCACTGCTGCTCCGGCTCTGCGACGGGGACCGGCAGCGCGCCGAGGACCTCGTCCAGGAGACGCTGGTGCGGGCCTGGCAGCACCCCGAGGCGCTGCGCGCCGACGACTTCGCCTCCGTGCGGCCCTGGCTGATGACCGTGGGCCGGCGGCTCGCCATCGACGCGCGGCGGGCCCGGCAGGCACGGCCGCCCGAGGTGGGCGACGCGGTGCTGGAGAACGCGCGGGTGACCTCCGACCACGCCGAGCGGGCCGCGGCGGCGCTCGACGTCCGCAAGGCCGTGAAGACGCTCACCCCGGAGCACCGGGAGGTCCTGGTGCTCGTGTACTTCCAGGGGGCGAGTGTGGCGGAGGCCGCGGCGGCCCTGGGGATACCGCCCGGCACCGTGAAGTCCCGCGCGTACTACGCGCTGCGCGCCCTGCGCCGGGTGCTCCCGGGATACGCCGCCGACCTGCGGTGAAACCGGCCGCCGGGTCAAACCTCCGTAAAGCGCCTTGCCGACGACCCCCGCGGGGTAATCGGCTGTCCTCATCCGTGCTGCGGACCGGGCCCGGGGTCGGGCGACGCGCACGTACCGGAGGAAGGCTGGAAGGGATGCCGCACAGAGGTCAAGAGAGCACCGACGGCGCGGGCGACGGCGAACCGGTCGTCCCCATGGCCTGGTTGTATGCCGAGTACATCGCCGACGAGCTGCTGCGCAGCGGCGACCTGATGCCGACGACGTCCTTCGAGTTCCGGGCCGGCCGGGACGCGTTGGCGCTGACCGTCTTCCTGTCCGACACGGAGGGCGAACTCTCCGGCATCCGGGTGATCACCCAGCTGGAGACCTGGCTGTCGCTGACCGCGTACGACCAGCCGTGGCAGGAGTGGGTGCAGGAACGCCTGGCGGACCCGGCCCCGGACGCCGCCGGCGCGGCCGTCCCCGGCCGGGCCACGACCGGGCCGGACCTGGAACTCGCCCGGTCGGCCTGGCGCTGGCTGCGGGAGACGGAGCTGCTCGCACCCGATCTGAACGCGGTGCCGGGAGGAGCCGCGGGGGCCGGGGAGGACGAGGCGCCGAAGGTGTGGACGCCCGCGTGGCAGCTCGGGCTGCCGCTCGGGCACCTCGCCATCCACCTTTTCTAGCCTTCCGGCGAACCGGACCAATCCGCGGGCCGGAGGGCTCCGAATCCTTTGGTCACGATTCGGCATGCGCCTTGAGTGAATCGACTGCCCGGTGCGTACCGGTGGGAGCAACGAGTAACCCCACCCACACCCAACGGTACGAGGATTCGGCATGAGGTCCCTGGAAAGGCATCGCGACGTCGGCGCGTACGCGCTCGGCGTGCTGGACGAGGCGGAGGCCTTCCGCTTCGAGGACCACCTCATGGAGTGCCCCAGCTGCGCTGCCCAGGTGACCGAATTCGGCGTGACGACACGGCAGTTGATGCTGTACCGGCGCTCCACACCGCCGCTGGCGCATCCGATGCCCGCACCGGGCCCGAGGATGCTCGACCGGCTGCTGTCCGAGGTCGCGGACCGCGACCGGGCGGTGCGCCGCCGGCTGCTGTTCGCGCTGGCGGCCTCGGTGGTGCTCGCGATGGGCACGCCGGCGCTCGCCCTGATGTCCTCGGGCGGCGGTGAGCGGGCCTCCGAGAGCATCGCGGCGGCCGACGAGCGGTCCGGGGTGTGGGCGGAGATCACGACGGCGGACGAGGACTGGGGCAGCCGGCTGGAGCTGAAGGTGAAGGACGGGGCGGGGCCCCGCGTCTGCCGGCTGGTGGTGGTCGGGCAGGACGGCTCCGAGGAGATCGTGACCAGCTGGCACGTGCCCCGTCACGACGCCCGCCCCAACACCATGACGGGCGGTTCCACCCTGCGCAGCGGGCAGGTCGAGCGCTACGAGCTGCGTTCCTCGGACGGCGAGCACCTGGTGACGCTGAAGCCCCGGTGACGGCGGGAGGCCCGGGCCGGCCCGCGGGGTGAGGCGTGCGGCAGGGGCGGTGCTCCGGCCCGGTCAGCGCTCCCCGCGTCCCGCGCCGCCGGGAGCGTGGCCGCGCTCCGCCGGGCCCGCCCCGTCCGCCTCGTGCGCCCGGTCCGCCGGTTCCGCGAAGGCGGAGGCCTTGGCCACCGAGAACTCGGACCACACGCACTTGCCGCCGCCGCGCGCCTCCACCCCCCACTCGTCCGCGAGCAGGTCGACGAGGAGCAGGCCTCGCCCCGAGACGCCCGACTCCCCCGCCTCGCGGCGGCGCGGCAGGGCGCTGGAGGAGTCCGCGACCTCCACGCGCAGCCGCCGCTCGCCGCCGGTGAGGACCCGGAGGGTGACGACGGCGGACCCCTCGGTGTGCATCAGGGCGTTGGTGATCAGCTCGTCGGCGACCAGTTCGATCTCGTCGGTGCGGTTGCCCGCGCCCCAGGCGCCGACCCCGGCACGGACCATGCGCCGGGCCTCGGTGAGGGCTTCGGGGTCGCCGGGCGCCACGTGCTGCTGGAGCCGGCCTCCCGCGCGCGGGCTGTCCGGCGGGCGGCGGCGCAGCAGGAGCAGCGCCACGTCGTCGTCCCCGCTGCGCTCCTCGGCCACGTCGATGAGCCGGCCGGCCAGCTCGCGTACGTCCTTGGGGCCGGTGGTGACGAGCGCGGAGAGGGTCTCGATGCCGTCGTCGAGGTCGGCGCCGGGCTCCTCGACCAGGCCGTCGGTGCACAGCAGCAGCACGTCGCCGGGATCGAGCTCCATCGTCCCGACCGGGTAGTGGAGCCGGTCGAACTCGGCGGACAGGCCGAGCGGCAGCCCGCCCTGCACGTGGACGCGGTGGCAGACGCCGTCGGCACGCCGGACGAGCGGGTCGATGTGGCCGGCCCGGACCACCTGGAGGACGCCGGTGGACAGGTCCGCCTCGGCGTACAGGCAGGTCGCGGAGCGGTCGGTGTCGAGTTCGTGCAGGAAGACGGAGGCGCGGGCCATCACGGTGGCCGGCGGGTGCCCCTCGGCGGCGTAGGCGCGCAGGACGATGCGCAGCTGGCCCATGACGGCGGCGGCATGGGTGTCGTGGCCCTGGACGTCGCCGATCACGGCGCCGACCCGGCCCCCGGGCAGCGGGATCAGGTCGTACCAGTCGCCGCCGATGTCCCGGCCGAGGCCGCTCCCGATACTGGCCGCGCGGTAGCGGACGGCGATGTCGGCGCCGGGCACGCTGGGGATGGTGCGGGGCAGCATGGCCTGCTGGAGTCCCTGCGCGAGGTCCATCTCCTGTTCGTAGAACATGGCCCGTTGCATGCTCTGCGCGATGCTGCTGCCCAGGGCGACGAGGAGGTTGCGCTCCCCGGGGGTGAAGCCGCGCCGGTTGTTGTAGAGCAGTCCCATGGCGCCGATGGGGCGGGTCTGGACGACGAGCGGCAGGTAGGCGGCCGAGGTGATGCGCAGGCCGGTGAGGTGCGGCCACAGCACCGGGTAGCGTTCGGCGAACTCCTCCGGCGACTCGATGAAGCGCGGGCTCAGGGTCCGTACGACCTCGCTCATCGGGTACTGCTCGTCGATCCGGGTGACGCGGGTGCCCGGGACGAAGCTGCCGACGGGCCCCTCGGCGACCAGCCTGATCCGGCCGGCCTCGACCAGGCCCATGACGAGGCTGGTGGCGCCCAGGAGGGTGAGGCCGTGGGTGTCCTTGACGACGTCGATGACGTCCTGCACGGTGCGGGCGTGGGCGAGGGCGGCCGTGACGAGCTGGACGATGTTGGTCTGCTCGCGCAGGGCGTCCGCCTGGGCCGCCGGGGTCCCCCTCACCTCGCTGTCGTCGAGTTCCCCCGTGACGTCCCGGACGACGCCGAGGATGTTGCGGGGCAGTCCGCTCCCGTCCCGGCTGATGTAGCCGTGGCTGTGGGTCCAGCGCAGGGTGCCGTCGCGGCGGCGGACCCGGAAGTACGTGCCGTAGGTCTCGCTGCCGTCCTTCAGGGCCTGTGAGACGGCGGTGTCCAGGCGCACGATCTCGGCGGGCGGGATCCGGGTCGCCAGTACGTCGGGGTGGCCGGCTTCGTCGGGGCGCAGGTCGAAGATGTCACGGGCCTGTGCGTCCATCAGCATCACCCGGGTGTCCAGGTTCCAGTCGAACCTGCCCATGCGGTTGAGCGCCAGGATCGGATCCGGGTGGTCCGGCCAGTCGTCCGGGAGTGACAGGGCGCTCGCTCCCCGATCAGCCATGGACCCACCTTGTCAGGGTTCATCCGATTCTTCGACCGGTGACGTTCCCGGGGTCTCCGGGACGGCCCGGGCCGCTGCGGGTACACGGGGAGTCACGGGAAGACGGCCGGCGCCGGCGGCCGCGGGACGGGCCGCCGGGCGTCCGGGGACGGACAGGGGGCGGGGAGGGAGCACACGGCCGTGGAGTGGTTCACCGCATCCGACTACTGGATGGGACGGCTGGTCTTCCAGCGGGCGCTGGCCGGGCTGTACCTGATCGCGTTCCTGGCGGCGGTGCTGCAGTTCCGTGCGCTGATCGGCGAGCGCGGGATGCTGCCGGTGCCCCGGTTCGTGGAGCGGACCCCCTTCGCGAGGGCGCCCGGTCTGTTCCAGCTGCACTACTCGGACCGGTTCTTCGCGGGCTGCGCCTGGACGGGCTGCGCGGTGTCGGCGGCGCTGCTCGCGGGCGTGGACTGCCTGCTCCCGCTGTGGGCGGGGATGCTGCTGTGGCTGGTGCCCTGGGTGCTGTACCTGTCGATCGTCAACGTCGGCCAGACCTGGTACGCCTTCGGCTGGGAGTCGCTGCTGCTCGAGGTCGGCTTCCTCGCGGTGTTCCTCGGCAACGACGAGGTGGCCCCGCCGGTCGTCGTGCTGTTCCTGCTGCGGTGGGTGCTGTTCCGGGTCGAGTTCGGCGCGGGCCTGATCAAGATGCGCGGCGACCCGTGCTGGCGCAGGCTCACCTGCCTGGACCACCACCACGAGACCCAGCCGATGCCGGGGCCGCTGAGCTGGTTCTTCCACCATCTGCCGAAGCCGCTGCACCGGGTCGAGGCGGCCGCGAACCATGTCACCCAGTTGGTCGTCCCGTTCCTGCTGTTCGCTCCGCAGCCGGTCGCCACGGCCGCCGCCACGCTGATGATCGCCACGCAGCTGTGGCTGGTGCTGTCGGGCAACTTCGCCTGGCTGAACTGGATCACGATCGTGCTGGCCCTGCCGGTGGTCGCGTTCCCCTCCGCTCCCCCCGACACGGCCGGCGCCCCGCTGTGGTACGTGGTCGTCGTCCTCGCGGTGTCCGCCCTGCTGCTCGCCCTCGGCTACCACCCCGTGCGCAACATGCTCTCCCGCCGCCAGGTGATGAACCGGTCCTTCGACCCGCTGCACCTGGTCAACACCTACGGGGCGTTCGGCAGCGTCAGCCGGATCCGGTACGAGGTGGTGATCGAGGGCACGGCGGACGGGACGCCCCGCAGGGCCGGGGACTGGCGGGAGTACGAGTTCCGGGGCAAGCCGGGGGATCCCCGGCGCTGGCCGCGTCAGTTCGCGCCGTACCACCTGCGGCTCGACTGGCTGATGTGGTTCGCCGCGCTGTCGCCGTCCTACGTCGGGCCGTGGTTCGGCGCGCTGGTGGAACGGCTCCTGGAGGGCGACCGCGACACGCTGCGGCTGCTGCGCCGCTCGCCCTTCCCGGCGGACGCGCCGCCCCGGTACGTCCGCGCCCGGCTGTTCCGCTACCGGTACACGACCTGGCGCGAGCTGCGGGAGACGGGGGCGTGCTGGGAGCGGACGTACGTGCGCGAGTACCTGCCGCCGACCCGGTCGGCGGGGGCGGCCGGCGGGCCGTAGCGGCGGGTGGCCGTGCCTCCCGCCGCCGCCGTCGTCCCACGGGGCGCGTACCCGCAGCGGCCGCGTGCCCGGAGCCGGGCCGGACGGCGGCACCGGACCGTGACGACGGTTCGGGCGGCGATCACGCGGGAGGGGACCGGGCTCAGTCGATGCTGGGCAGGATGTGGGGCTCGGCGAGGTCGTCCTCGTAGCCCGCCAGGCGGATCGGGGCCGAGCGGGCCCACACGTCGAGGCTGCCGAGCTGGCCCGCCGGGCGGCCCGCGCGCTCGGAACGTTCCTTGACGGGCTGGTCCACGTTGGTCTTCTCCGGTGTCACCGCGCACTCCTTATGTGTCGGTCACCCTCGGGACGTACCGCGCCGGTCCTGCCGCGCCCGCGTCGTACGTCCGCCCGGGCATGATGCGAAAGCCGTTCGGACGCGGTGGCGCCGGTTGATCGTAGGAGAGCAGGCCCTGGTGAAGTGGCGTGTCCCATGACGGACCGGTGGGTGTGGGTAGGACCCTTTGCTGCTGCCCGTCCGGCTCAGATTAACCAAATGAGCGGACCCCTGCTCGATGGGGCTGAAAACTCGCCGTAACGATCACATGTCGGACCGTGCTTCTTCACCTCTTATATGGCTCTAATTCCGGATCGGTGCCGCCGCATTGTTTACCCGATCGAACTACAAGGGGTTCACGTTTTCGAGAAGGCCGCGGGATCCCGGCGCAGTTCAGGTCCTGTTGGCCGGTCCGCAAGCTCGTCATGGTGGGCTGCCGTACGGCAAACGGCTGTCTCCCGGGAGGACCGGCGCATGGAACCGCGCAGTGTCGAGGAGCTGATGGACCTGCTGTACGCCTGCCGGGGCACCCTGGACGTCCCGGTTCCCGGCGGTGCCCCGGTCGACGCGTACGACCACGCGTTGCGCACCGCCGCACTGCTGCGCCGGCGACGACCCGCCGACAAGGAACTCCAGGTGGCGGGCCTGGTCCGGCCGGTCGGCCGGCTGCTGTGGCCGGGCGAGCCCGCCACGCGGGCCGACCGGACCGCGGACGCGGTGCGCGCGCTGCTCGGCGAGCGGGTGGCGGGGCTGGTCCGTCACCGGCCCCGGCACGGCCTCCGGGGCGAGGAGGAGGACCTCCTCGCCCTGCGCACGGCGGACGAGGAGGCCCGCGGTGCCTGCTTCGACGCGGGGGTCCTGGAGGACTGGCGCACCGTGCTGGAGCTGCTGGCGGCGCACAACTCCCGACTGGGCGCGGTGGAATGACTCCCCCGCCGCCGGCCGTCGCACGCCCGGATCACCACTTGCCGGGCGCGTAGTCCTTCAGGAAGACGCCGTACAGGTCCTCGCCCGCCTCGCCGCGCACGATGGGGTCGTAGACGCGGGCCGCGCCGTCGACCAGGTCCAGCGGGGCGTGGAAGCCGGCGTCCGCGAGGCGGATCTTGTCCGGGTGGGGACGCTCGTCGGTGATCCAGCCGGTGTCGACGGCCGTCATCAGGATGCGGTCGCTGTCGAACATCTCCTGGGCGCTGGTGCGGGTGAGCATGTTCAGCGCGGCCTTGGCCATGTTGGTGTGCGGGTGGCCCGCGCCCTTGTAGCCGCGGGCGAAGACGCCCTCCATGGCGGAGACGTTCACGATGTACGTCCGCTTCGCCGCCGCGGCCGCCATCGCCGGGCGCAGCCTGCTGATGAGCAGGAACGGCGCCGTGGAGTTGCAGAGCTGGACCTCGAGCAGTTCGACCGGGGTGACCTCCTCGACGGTCTGCACCCAGCTGTTGGTGTCGTGCAGGTCCGGGACCAGGCCGCCGGCGTCGATCGCGGTGCCGGCCGCGATCCGCTCCAGGGAGGCCGAGCCGGAGACCAGGGCCAGGCCGGTGACGTCGTGCGCGGTGAGCGCGCCGGATCCCGCGACCGGGAGTTCGGCCACCGCGCCGGAGTTGAAGCCGCCGATCACCTCGGCCGCGGGCAGTTCACCGGCGGGCAGCGGCGCGGACTCCGCGGCGACCAGCTCGCTGTAGGCCTGCGGGGAACGCCGTACGGTCTGTGCGGCGTTGTTGATCAGGATGTCCAGCGGACCGGCGGCGGCCACCGAGTCGGCGAGCGCGACGACCTGGGCCGGGTCGCGCAGGTCGATGCCGACGATCTTCAGCCGGTCGATCCACCGGTCGCTGTCGGGCTGGGCCTTGAAACGGCGGATCGCGTCGTTCGGGAAGCGGGTCGTGATCGTGGTGTGGGCGCCGTCGCGCAGCAGCCGCAGCGCGATGTACATGCCGATCTTGGCCCGGCCGCCGGTGAGCAGCGCGCGCCTGCCGGTGAGGTCGGTGCGGGCGTCCCGGCGGCTGCGGTTCTCCTCGGCGCACTTCTGGCAGAGCTGGTGGTAGAAGTAGTCGACCTCGACGTAGCGCTGCTTGCAGATGTAGCAGGAGCGGGGGCGCTGGAGTATCCCCGCGATCGTGCCCTCCTCGGTGCGGGACGAGGGCAGGATGCCTTCCGTCTCGTCGTCGATGCGCTCGGCGGACCCGGTGGCGGTGGCCTCGGTTACCGCCTTGTCGTGGGCGGTCTTGGCGGCCCGGCGCTCCTGGCGGCGGCGCTGCTTGACCGTGCGGTAGATGTGCGAGGTGGCGCGGCGGACCCTGATCGCGTCCGGGTGGTCGACGTCGAGCGTGTCGAGTTCCGCGAGCACGTCGAGGCACACGGCCAGCCGCTCCGGGTCGATGCCGGGCCCGTGGGCCACCACGCCCTCGTGCGCCACGGCGTCCCCGTGGACCATCGCGTCCGCGGCCCGGGGGCCGTCCTCTGTCACCGTCATCGCCGTTGCCGTTCCTGGTCTGCCGTGGCGGCGCTCCGGTCGCGCCCGCTGTCGAACGGGCGATTTTACGGAGCACCGGGCCGCAGCGCCAAACCCGTACCGGCCGGTGACCGGGGGCGCGCACGCTGGTGGGCGCCGGGACGGGCGGTCAGGGGTCGCAGACGGTGAGAAGTGTCTCCACCTCCTCGGTCACGGCGCCGGCGAGCCGGTCGAGATCGGGGACGGCGGTGCCGTCGGCGACCAGCCCGTAGTGGACGTGCCCGCGGTAGGTGGAGACGGCGACCGCCAGCGAGTGTCCGGGCGCGAGCGGCGCGAAGGGGAAGACCGCGCCGAGCGGGTCGCCGCCGAGCCGCAGCCCGAAGCCGGGCAGCGGCACGCTGGTGACCAGGACGTCGAACCAGAGCCGGGCCGCCTGGCCGACCAGGGGGCCGCCGAGCCGGTGGCCGAGCGGTGGGACGTGGTCGGCGAGCAGGGCGACGGCGCCCGCGCCCCGGTGCGGGCCGGCCTCCTTGTTGCGGTCCATGGCGGTGCGCACCAGGGCGAGGCGGGCGAGCGGTTCCGCCTCGCCGACCGGAAGTCTCATCAGGTAGCCGGAGAGCCGGTTGCCCTGGGGATGCGCGGTGCGCGGGCGGCGCCGGGAGACGGGGACGAGGGCGCGCGGGGCGACGCCCTCGCTGCCGTCGCCCCGCTCGTCGAGCCAGTGGCGCAGGGCGCCGGCGACGACCGCGATCAGCACGTCGTTGACGGTGCCGCCGACGCTCTTGCGGATCCGGTGCACGTCGTCGAGGTCGAGGACCACTCCCGCGGTGCGGCGGGTGCCGCTGGGTTCGCAGGTGAGGGCCGGCGAGGAGCGCACATCGAGGGTGGAACGGGCGACGGAGGCGCCGATGTCCAGGGCCCGGCCCGCGTCGGACAGGACTCCGCGGACGAGTCCGGGCACCTCGCGCACGTCGGGGAGCAGTCCGCGCGCGGGCGCGGCGGGGCGCTGCCGGGGGGCGGGCAGGTCCATCGGGTCCATCAGGGCCGCGGCGAGGGTGAGGGCCCGCAGCCCGTCGGCGAGGGCGTGGTGGAACTTGAACAGGACGGCGAAGGAGGCGCCGTCCTCCCCCGGCAGCACATGGGCCTCCCAGGGCGGCCGGGTGCGTTCCAGGGGACGCCCCATGAGCCGGCCCGCCGCCGTGTGGAAGTCGGCGGCGGGGGGGTGCAGCCGGACGTGGTTCAGGGGGTCGAAGCCGGGATCGGTCTCCCGTTCGGCGCCGCCGAAGACGAGCGGGAGGCGCAGGGCCGAGGCGAGCGGTCCGCGCAGCGCGGAGCCGAACGGCCGGCCGAGTGCGGAGTCGAGCGCGGCGGCGAGCGGGCCGCCCGGGCTCGGCGGGGAGGACGGGGAGGGACGGGCGGGCAGGGGTTGCCACACGTCGCGGATGCGCATGCGCAGTCCGGGAACGGCGGCGGCGCGGGCGGCGAGCAGATCCGCGGCGTGGGCGCTCCCGGCGGGCGAACGGGCCGAGAAGACCCCGAGGGCACCGAGGTGCATGGGGTGATCGGCGGACTCGATGTTCCAGAACGCCAGGTCGAGAGGAGCGAGCAGGTCTGCGTTCACGGGCTTGCCTCGCGTGGACGACGGGGTGGACCAGCAGTCAATCGCCCGCGACCGATTACGGTCAAGTACGATCCCGCCACACACAGTTAACATCAGATTACGTCTCCGCCCCTCCCGCGGTTCGGCGGGAGGGGCGGGACTCGAGGGCGGACGGGGTCACCGCCGCACGACCGGAACCTCCCGACTCCTCGTCAGAAGGCCCTGCTGGAGCGGCCTGTGGGCTGAGGTCCGGAGGGACGCCCGGGACGGGACCCGGAGCGGTCCCCGGGGCGGCGAACACCACCCGGACGGGCGCGGGCCGCCGGAGGACCCGCTCACCGCGCGGCGCCCGCTGCCGGGCACCCCGCGGGCCTCGCCCGGGACGCGTCCCGGATCAGGGCGTCGTGGGCGGCCTTCACCCGGGCGGCGTCCGGCTTCAGCACGCGCCGGTCGTAGGTGAGCAGGCCGTTCAGTTCGCCCTCCACGTCCGAGATCTGCGTGTACACGGCGCCGTTGCTGCCCCGGCAGACCAGGGCCCGCACCTCGTCGAGCTTGGTGAGGTAGTCCTCGGTGTAGGTCTCCGGATCGACGTCGACGTACGACTGCTGGACCGCCCAGGCGTGGCCGGGCACCGCGAGGCCGAGGCCGCCGTACTCGCCGGTGACCAGGGCGCGCCGTCCGTCCGGGCGCGGCGGGAGCGCGGGGCTGGGATAGCCGTGCTCGTCCATGATGTCGCCGGCGTCGCCGTCGGCACCGAGGTTGAGCCCCGACTGGTTGTTGACCAGGCGTGACGGGTCCCAGGCCTTGGCCTGCTCGGCGACGCGGCCGACGTCGTACTGGCCCCAGCCCTCGTTGAAGGTGACCCACATGACGACGGACGGGCTGCTGACGTGCTCGTCGATCATCTGCTTCATCTCGCGCTCGTAGCGGGCGCGGGACGAGGCGTCGGGGTTCACTCCGGCCCTCATGGACGGCATGTCCTGCCACACCATCAGACCCAGCCGGTCCGCGTGGTAGAACCAGCGGTCCGGCTCGACCTTGATGTGCTTGCGCACGGAGTTGAACCCGAGTTCCTTGTGCACGCGCAGGTCGTACGCGAGGGCCTCGTCGGTGGGCGCGGTGTGCAGGCCGTCGGGCCAGAAGCCCTGGTCGAGGGTGGCCATCAGGAAGACCGGTTCGCCGTTGAGGACCGTGCGCGGCACGCCGTCGACCTCCTCGACGGCGATCGAGCGCATCCCGAAGTAACTGCCGACGCGGTCGGCGCCGACGGTCACCTCCAGCCGGTACAGGAAGGGGTCGTCGGGCGACCACAGCCGCGGGTCCGTGATCCGCAGGTCCAGCGGCTGCCCGGTGCGGCCGGTCGCCGAGGCGACCTTGCGCCGTCCGTCGTACGCGGTCGCCCTGACGGGGATGCCGTCCCGGACGCCCTTCGCCTCCACGGTGAGCCGTTCGCCGGGTACGTCGGGCACCAGTTTCAGGGAGTCGACGTGGTCCCGGGCGACCGGTTCCATCCAGACCGTCTGCCAGATGCCCGAGCTGGGCGTGTACCAGATCCCGCTGGGGTCCAGGCGCTGCTTGCCGAGCGGCGGGTTCTCGCCGCCGGCCGCGTCGGTGGGGTCGTACACGCCGACGATGAGTTCCTGGGTGCGACCGGGCTTCAGCGCGTCGGTGACGTCGGCGCCGAACTTGTCGTACCCGCCCTCGTGGGTGGCGACCTTCGTGCCGTTGACGTACACCTCGGACCGCCAGTCGACGGCGCCGAAGTTCAGCCGCAGCCGCTTGCCGGAGCCGATGCGCCAGTCGCGGGGGACGGTGAAGGTGCGGCGGTACCACATGCGGTCCTCGTGCCGCTGGATGCCGGAGAGCCGGGACTCCACCGGGTACGGGACGAGGATGCGCTCCTTCAGCGTCTTCCCGACGGGCGGCCGTTCGCCCTCCTCGGCGGCGGCGAACTGCCACTGCCCGTTGAGGTTGCGCCACTGGTCCCGGGTGAGCTGGGGGCGCGGGTACTCGGGGAGGGCGTTGTCCGGGCCCACCTCGTCGGCCCACCGGGTGGTCAGTTCGTGGGTGGAGCGGTTGGGTCCGCTGCTCATGAACGCGTCGATCCGGTCGCCGCCTGCGGTGGTCAGGCCGCCCTGCCCGTCGTAGCGGACGTCGGCGGTGCCGCGGGCGGTGCCGGTCCTGTTGCCCACGACCGGTTCGCCGAGGGTGACGAGCAGGGCCCTGGGGTCGGCCGGGTCGCGTTCGGCGCCGGTCAGCGGCCAGCGCGCACCGCCGATGACCGCGTCGACGTGGTCGGTGAGTCCGGCCGGGGGTGCGGCGAGCGGGCGCGGGAAGTCGAGTTTCAGGGTGCGTCCGGAGCCGAGGACGGTGGCGGCGAGGGCGCCGTCGTAGTCGAAGCCGTCCGGCAGGCGGAACGCGGACTGCGGCACGGCCTCCTTGGTGCCGCCGGGCTCGGTCCAGCGCAGGTGGAGGTTGGAGCCGCCGTAGTGCTCGAAGTACTCGACCTTGATGTCGTGGGCCTTGCCGGCGGTCAGTTCGACCGGTTCGGCGGTCTGCTCGCGGTCCCAGTCGTCGACCCAGTGGTCGATGGCGAGCCTGCCGTCGATCCACAGCCGGAAGCCGTTGTCGCCGGTGATCGAGAAGGTGTGCGCGCCGGTCTTCTCCGGCACGATCTTCCCGGTCCAGCGGACGCTGACGTCGTCCGACCGGCCGGTGGTGAAGTTCAGCCGCGGCTCCAGGTTGTCGAAGTCGAGGTGCGGGTCGAAGGCGGTGGCCTTGAGCTCGTGGAAGTCGAAGGCGCCGGGGGCGGAGTGCGTGTAGTACTCGCCCTTCAGTCCGCGGACGTCCACCGGGTCGTCCTCGGCCGCGGTCGCGGCCCCGCCGGCCGCGGTGAGCCCCGCGGCTCCCAGGGCGGCGGCCAGGAACAGGGCCACACGGTCTGTGAGTCGTCTGATGCGCACGGATCCTCCGTCTGTGAGGAAGGTGACGGCTCTCTGCTCAGTGCTCGTTCTCGGTGCTCGTGGTCGGTGCTCGGTGCCACTGTTCGCGTGCTGTTCTCTGTTGTGTTCTGTGCGTTGCGCTCGGCTGTACAACGTTGTCACGAACAGCACTTGGCATAACAGCACGGATTCCATTCTTCGTCCAGGGACATGACAAAGGCCCCGGTGGTCGCACCGACCGGAGCCCGTCCCTTGCGCACCACGTCGCCCGCCTCCCACGGCCGGGGGCGGGCGCTACGGCACCCTCTGCCCCTTGCCGAGGACGATCACTCCCTCCCGGGACACCGTGTACAGCTCCGCGTCCCGCTCCGGGTTGACGCCGATGGCCGCGCCGGGCGGCACCTCCACGTTCTTGTCCAGGACGGCACCGCGCACCACCGCGCCCCGCCCGATGTGGACGTTGTCGTGCAGCACCGAGCCCTGGACCACGGCCCCCGGGTCGATCACCACGCCTGGTGACAGCACGGACCGGGTGACCTGGCCGCGGATCAGGCAGCCGGCGCTGATGATGGACTCGCTCGCCATGCCGCCGGCGTTGAACCGGGCCGGCGAGAGCTGGCCGGAGTGGGTGTAGACCGGCCACTGGCGGTTGTAGAGGTTGAAGGCGGGGCGCTCGGCGATCAGGTCCATGTGCGCCTCGTAGTAGGCGTCCAGGGTGCCGACGTCCCGCCAGTAGCCCTGGTCGCGGCTGGTCTCGCCGGGCACGTGGTTGGTGCTGAAGTCGTAGAGGCAGGCCTCGCCCCGGTCGGTGAGCTGCGGCAGGATCGAGCCGCCCATGTCGTGCACCGAGTCCTCGTCCTCGGCGTCCCGCTGGAGCGCCTCGATCAGGGCCTTGGTGGTGAAGATGTAGTTGCCCATGGAGGCGAACACGCATTCGGGGTCGTCGGGGAGGCCGGGCGGGTCGGCGGGCTTCTCCAGGAAGCCCCGCACCGTCCGGCCGTCCGGGCCCGGGGTGATCACGCCGAAGGCCGCGGACTCCGAGCGCGGCACCCTGATCCCGGCGACCGTGACGCCGGCGCCGCTCTCGATGTGCTGGGCGAGCATCTGGCGCGGGTCCATGCGGTACACGTGGTCGGCGCCGAACACCACCACGTGGTCGGGCTGTTCGTCGTGGATCAGGTTCAGCGACTGCAGGATGGCGTCCGCGCTGCCCAGGTACCAGTGCGGGCCGAGCCGCTGCTGGGCCGGGACGGGGGTGACGTAGTTGCCGAGCAGGCTGGACATGCGCCAGGTGGTGGTGATGTGCCGGTCCAGCGAGTGCGACTTGTACTGCGTCAGCACGCAGATCCGCTTGATGTCGCCGTTGACGAGGTTGGACAGGACGAAGTCGACCAGGCGGTACGTGCCGCCGAAGGTGACCGCCGGTTTGGCGCGGTCCGCCGTGAGGGGCATGAGGCGCTTGCCCTCGCCGCCCGCCAGCACGATCCCCAGGACCGAAGGACCTCCACGACGCATGGCCGCTCCCCTCACGCCGGTTTTCCCCATCCCTGCCCCGGGCGGGGAGGACTAAGCCTGTGCGCGGACCTCCGCACGGGGCGCGACCGTGCGGCGGGCCACCGCTTCGGAGTGCCCGGGAAGCACGGGGTGATGCCACCCCGGCGGCTTCCCCTAGGGGAAGCCGCCGGGGTCCGGGGCCCCCGGGTACCCACCCAGGGGATGACGGGGGCGTCCTCGTACTCCATCGGCAGTAGGACTCATCGGGTGCTCGGGGACGACGACGGGAAGAGCGGGACACGGCATCGTGTTGTCCATGAAAGCCGACCGTTCGCCGCACCGGGGCCGTCGTCCCGGCCTCCCGCGGAGGAGCCTTTGATGAGCGCCCTCGCGTTGTCCGTGCTGTTGTCGTTCGTCTCCGCCGTGGCGTACGCGGGCGGGGCGATCGTGCAGGAGCGGGTCGCGGCGTCCTCCCCCGGCGAGCGGTACGCGCCGCTGCGCCGGCCGGGCTGGTGGGCGGCGGTCGCGCTGAACGGCCTCGGCGGTCTGCTGCACGTGGTGGCGCTCGCCTGCGGCCCGCTGAGTCTGGTCCAGCCGCTGGGCGCGCTGACGATCGTGTTCGCGCTGCCGATGGCGGCGCTGTTCGTCGGCCGCAGGGCGGGGGCGACGGCCTGGCGCGGCGCTCTCATGGCGACCGCCGGACTCGCCGGTCTGCTGTCCCTGGTCGGCGCGTCCGGCTCCCAGTCCCTCGGCACCGCCCAGCGGGTGGCGGCGACGGCGGCCACGGCCGTCGCGGTCGTCGCCCTGATGGCCGCGGCCCGCACCGTGCGGCGGCATCCGGCGGTGCGCGGCATCCTGCTCGCCGTCGCCTCCGGTGTCGCCTTCGGCATGTCGTCCGTCTTCACGAAGACCGTGGCGGTGGACTGGACCGGCGGTGTCTCGACGGGGGACGTGCCGTCCCTCGCGGTGATCGGCGTGCTGGCCACGGCCGGGCTGCTGCTCTCCCAGGCCTCCTACCGGGGTGCCGGACTCGCGGCCCCGCTGGCCACGCTGACGGTGGTGAACCCGGTGGTCGCGGCGGCGGTCGGCATCACGATGTTCGGCGAGACCTTCCGCTACGGCACGACCGGCACGGTGCTCGCGCTGGGCTGTGGTGTGGTGGCGGCCGGTGGCCTGATCCTGCTGACGACGGAGCGGCTGGCGCGCGAGCAGCCGCAGCACACGGAGGGCCTCGGCGCGGGATCCCCGGACTTCCCGGTGGCACCGGCCGGCCCGGTCGCTCCCCCGGCCGTCCCGGTTCTCCCGGAGGTGCCGGCCCCGATGCCCGGAGCGGTGTCCGCCGGGCGGTCCCCGGAGGCGGGGGGCGCCGCGGGGTTCGTGGGGGCCGACGCGGGTGCGTTGTCCGATTGCGTCGAGCGGCTGCTGCGTTCCGAGTTCGCCCGGGACGCACGCGTACGGGTGCCGGCGCCGGCCTCCGCGGTCTCGGCCCCGGAAGCCGGGGGCGGGCCCGCGGAGCCGTCGCCGCCGGTGCCGGTGTGCGCGCCCTTCCACGGCGGCTCGTACGTCCCGGTGCCCGCATCGGACCGGCACCGCGTGCGCGTCACATCCTGACGCCGCCCGCCCTCAGGTAGGCGACCGGGTCGATGTCGGATCCGAAACCGGGTCCCGTCCGCACCTCGAAGTGCAGGTGGGGACCCGAGCTGTTGCCCGTGGAACCGGACCGGCCGAGGCGCTGGCCCGCGGCGACCGACTGGCCGCCCCGCACCGAGATCGCCGACAGGTGGGCGTACTGGCTGTAGCGGCCGTCGGTGTGCCGGACCACCACCTGGTAGCCGAACGAACCCTCCCAGCCGGCGCTGACGACGGTGCCCGGCGCGACCGACTTCACGGACGTGCCGGTGGGCACGGGGAAGTCGACGCCGGTGTGGTAGCCCTTCGACCAGGAGGAACCGGCCTTGTGGTACGGGGTGCCCAGGGGGGCGGCGACCGGCGCCACGCGCGTGCCGCTCTTCTGGGTGGCGCGGTCCGCCCGTTCCCCGGTGCGCTGCGAGGGCGCCTTCTTCTCCGGCGCCTTCTTCTCCGGCGCCTTCTTCTCCGGCGCCTTCTTCTCCGGCGCCTTCCTCTCGGGCGCCTTCGTCCTGGGCTTCTCGGTCCCGGGCTTCTTGGTCTTCTTGTTCTCGGGGGCCGTGTCCGCGGGCTTCGGGGCGGGACGGGCCGGGGCGGCCCTCCCGCCGGGCAGGGTGAGCCGCTGACCGGGCAGGATCAGGTCGGGGTCGGCGCCGACGGTCGCGCTGTTCGCGTCGTACAGACCGCGCCAGCCGCCGCGTACCCGTTCCTCCTCCGCGATGCCGGAGAGGGTGTCGCCGTGGAGCACGATGTACATCTCGGCGCGGCCCGCCCGGGACTGGGGCGTCTTCTGCGGTTCGACGTCCTTGACGGTGGTGGTGCCGGCGCCGCTCCCGCCACCGGTCTTCGCGCCCGGTCCGGTGTCCCTCCCGGTGTCCTTCTTCGCTCCGGTCCCGGTCCCGGTGCCGCCGGCCGGGCGGATGTCGGGGGTCTCGCCGCCCCGGGCCAGTCCGGCCCGCTGCGAGCACACCGGCCAGGCGCCGGGTCCCTGGCCCTCCAGGACCTTCTCGGCGATGGCGATCTGCTGGTCCTTGGTGGCCAGGTCCGCGCGCGGCGCGTACCGGGTGCCGCCGAAGGCCTCCCAGGTGGACTGGGTGAACTGGAGTCCGCCGTAGTAGCCGTTGCCCGTGTTGATGTCCCAGTCGTCGCTGGACTCGCACGCGGCGACCTTGTCCCAGGTGTCCACGTCCGCCGCCTCGGCGACGCCGGTACCCAGGAGGGGGAGCGCCATTCCGGCACCACCCGCGGTGACGGTGAGTGAGGCGCGGTTGATCCTGTTGGGCTGATACCGGCGGTGCCGGCCGCGCACGGCCATGGAGTCTCCCTCGACAATGCGTCAGAAGTGGCCAAAGTAAGCGGGGCGAACCGGCCGTGACAAGACGGCTATCAGCCGCGCGGACGCGCCGACTGGCCGGTACTTTTCTTCCGTTGCGCCCTACTTGGCGCCGTCGCGCGGCATGCTTCCGGCCGGGCGCGGCGCGTACGCGGGGCGCGTGCCCGTGTGCCGGGCGGCCCGGATGAGTACGGAGGGGGTCCCCGCCCGTATGTGGCGGCGGGATGTCGTACGACCCGCGCGTGCGGACGCGGTTGCGGCACGTCAGGATGGTCGGGATGCCCGCCGGCGGGACTGGCGGCAGCGACCGGCAGCACCGACAATCCCGGCAGTACCGATACCAAGGTCACTAGGAGCCAACCCAATGAGCAGTTCAGCGCAGATCGGCGTCACGGGTCTCGCGGTCATGGGCCGCAACCTCGCGCGCAACTTCGCCCGCAACGGCTACACGGTCGCGGTGCACAACCGCACGGGGGCGCGCACGCACGCGCTGGTGGAGGAGTTCGGGCACGAGGGCGGCTTCGTGGCGGCCGAGACGGCGAAGGAGTTCGTGGCGGCGCTGGAGCGTCCGCGGCGGCTGGTCGTCATGGTGAAGGCCGGCGAGCCGACGGACGCGGTGATCGAGGAGTTCGCGCCGCTGCTGGAGCCCGGCGACATGATCATCGACGGTGGCAACGCCCACTTCGCCGACACCCGCCGACGGGAGAAGGCCCTGCGGGAGCAGGGGATCCACTTCGTCGGCATGGGCGTCTCCGGCGGCGAGGAGGGCGCACTGAACGGCCCGAGCATCATGCCGGGCGGCCCGAAGGAGTCGTACGACTCGCTCGGCCCGATGCTGGAGAAGATCTCCGCCAAGGCGGCCGACGGCACGCCCTGCGTGTCGCACGTGGGTCCGGACGGTGCCGGGCACTTCGTGAAGATGGTGCACAACGGCATCGAGTACGCCGACATGCAGCTGATCGGTGAGGCGTACCAGCTCCTGCGCGACGTCGCCGGGTACGAGCCCGCGCGGATCGCGGACATCTTCCGCACCTGGAACACCGGCCGGCTGGACTCGTACCTGATCGAGATCACCGCCGAGGTGCTCTCCCACGTGGACGCCGCCACGGGCAAGCCGTTCGTCGACGTGGTGGTCGACCAGGCGGAGCAGAAGGGCACGGGGCGCTGGACCGTGCAGATCGCCCTCGACCTGGGGGTGCCGGTGTCGGGCATCGCGGAGGCGGTGTTCGCGCGCTCGCTGTCCGGTCACGCGGCGCTGCGGGAGGCCTCGCGGGGCCTCGCCGGCCCGAAGGCCGCGCCGCTGGGCGAGGCGGAGGCCGCGGCGTTCGCGGACCGGGTGGAGCAGGCGCTGTACGCGTCGAAGATCGTGTCGTACACGCAGGGCTTCCACGAGATCGCCGCGGGCAGCGAGGAGTACGGCTGGGACATCGACCTCGGCGCGGTCTCCGCGCTCTGGCGCGGCGGGTGCATCATCCGGGCGGCCTTCCTGGACCGCATCCGCGCCGCCTACGACGCCCGTCCCGACCTGCCGAGCCTGCTGTCGGACGAGACGTTCGCGCGGGAGATCGCCGAGGCGCAGGACGACTGGCGCGAGGTGCTGATCGCCGCGACCCGCCAGGGCGTGCCGACCCCCGGCTTCGCCGCGGCGCTCGCCTACTACGACGCCCTGCGCGCGGAGCGCCTGCCGGCCGCCCTCACCCAGGGGCAGCGGGACTACTTCGGGGCGCACACCTACCGGCGCACGGACCGCGACGGCTCGTTCCACACCCTGTGGGGGGACGACCGCAGCGAGGTCACGGCGTAGCGGGAGAGAGCGACGGGGCCCGTTAGCCATGGCCGGCGGGCCCCCGCGGTGACGGCACGGGGCGGTGGACGACTTCACGGTCGTCCACCGCCCCGTGGCCGTCGGTCCCGGCGCGCTGTCGCGCGGCTCGCGCGCCCCGGCTGCCGGTCGGGTGCCGGTCAGGTGAGCGGCGGGCCGGGTTCCGGGTTCGGCACCGGTTCGGGGC
>NZ_LIRG01000265.1 GCF_001419695.1 Streptomyces prasinopilosus | reverse complement strand
GCGCTCCACGGGGCACCGCGGTGTCCGCGTGCCCCCGCGCCGGCTCCGGCCGGGCCGCCGCCCCCTCGGACCGGACCGCGGTGACGGGCGTGTCCGAGGAGGAAGGCGGGGCTGATTCTCCTTCCCGAGGAGGAGATCGCGGCCCGGCACGTCCACTTTCCGCGGGACGGGAAGATGCTTCCCGCCGGGGATGCCGCGGCCCCGCGGGAGTGGTGGGGTGGGAGGCGTGCAACACCGTATCCCCCGGCCGTCGGCCGGCAAGGCCCGGGACCGGGACGTTCATCGTGCGGAACACGGTGCCGGACTCGGCGAGGAGCTGGCGGTGGTGGTCGACGGTGCCTGCCGCAGGGCGGTCAGGGACGCGGACCGCCAGATCGACACCGCCCATCTGCTGCACTCGCTGCTGGAGTCGGACGCCGCGGTGCGCGCGGTCCTGGGCGAGGGCCCGCGGACCGCCCGGCTGCTCGGCTACCTGATCCAGCGCAGCATCGGCTACGGACTGCGCTGGCAGAGCGCCGTCGAGGACTCCGGATCCGTCCCGGCGACGGTGCGGGCCGCCGGATTCTCGCCGCTGGCGGCGGCCGCCCTGGAGCACGCGCGTGAACGCGCCGCACGGCGTGGCGGGCCCGTCCACGGCGTGGACCTGCTCGCGGCGCTCGTCGCGGACCCGCAGGCGCGGGCCGTGGAGGTGCTCGAGCACGCCGCCGTCGACTCCCGTGACCTGCTCGTCCGACTCGAGGCGTGGGCCGGCGACCCCGCTCACTGAGGGGCCGGGAGAGGGGCGGGGCCGGGCCGTCCTCCACCGGGTGGCGGTTCCCCCTGTCGCCGGCCCGTCACGCCCCCGCGTCCAGCCCGTGAGACAGGTGTCATGGGGGGTGACGCTCCTGTCGGTGACTGGCATCATGTGCCGGTGCCTACCTCTGCCAGCACTCACAACGCCCGGGACACCCGCGGGAAGGGCCTCGGGCTCGGCCTCGCGCTCCTGTCCGCGGTGGCCTTCGGCGGATCGGGAGTCGCCGCCAAACCGCTGATCGAGGCGGGCCTGGACCCGCTGCACGTCGTGTGGCTGAGAGTGGCGGGCGCGGCCCTGGTCATGCTGCCGCTGGCCGTGCGCCACCGGGGACTCCTGCGCAGCCACCCGGCGCTGCTGGCCGGGTTCGGGCTGTTCGCGGTCGCGGGCGTCCAGGCCTTCTACTTCGCCGCCATCTCCCGTGTCCCCGTGGGTGTCGCGCTGCTCGTCGAGTACCTGGCGCCCGCACTCGTCCTCGGCTGGGTGCGGTTCGTGCAGCGGCGGCCGGTGACCCGGGCGGCGGCGGTCGGCGTGGTGCTGGCGGTGGGCGGACTGGCCTGCGTCGTGGAGGTGTGGGCGGGCCTCGGCTTCGACGCGGTCGGGCTGCTGCTCGCACTCGGCGCCGCCTGCTGCCAGGTCGGCTACTTCGTCCTCTCCGACCACGGCGGCGACCACGGCGACCGGGCACCGGACCCGCTCGGCGTGATCTCCTACGGCCTGCTCGTGGGCGCCGCCGTCCTCACCGTCCTCGCCCGCCCGTGGACCATGCACTGGTCGGTGCTCGCCGGCAGCGCGCGCATGGACGGCACCCCGGTCCCGGCCTTCGTGCTGCTGGCCTGGATCGTCCTCGTCGCCACGGTCGCCGCGTACGGCACCGGAGTGCTCTCCGTGCGCAGGCTCTCCCCCCAGGTGGCCGGGGTGGTGGCCTGCCTCGAAGCGGTCATCGCCACGGTGCTGGCCTGGGTCCTGCTCGGCGAGCACCTGTCGGCGCCGCAGATCATCGGCGGCGCGGTGGTCCTGGCGGGGGCGTTCATCGCCCAGTCGTCGACCCCGGCCAGGAGCCCTGAGAGCCCGGTGGCGAGCGGAGGCGCGGAAAGGGAGTTGTCCACACCGGGAATGCCGACCTAGGGTGCTGACCATGCACGCGCGCGCACTCGTCCTTCCGCCGCCCGCCCTCTGAGGCGGGCCTCCGGCTCTCCGCGCCCGGCCCGTTGCCGCCGGGCGGGGTGACGCCGCCCGCAGACGCGGTCCGCGGGCCCCGCGGGACCGGTTCCGTCCGGCCCTGATCCGGGTTCCCCGCCCCAGCCTTCGCGCGGCGCGGGCACCTCCGCGAGGAGCACCCGTGTACGCGTATCCCTGCGCACCTGCGGAGAGAACACGTGTCGAACGCCGTCTCCGGCCTGCCCGTCGGGCGAGGCCTGCTCTATCTGACCGTCGCCGGCGCCGCCTGGGGGACCGCGGGCGCCGCCGCGTCACTGGTCTACCGGACCAGTGACATGGGACCGGTCGCCCTCTCCTTCTGGCGCTGCGCGGCCGGTCTGGCGCTGCTGCTCGGTGCCCGGATGCTGGTGCCGCGCGCCCGGACCGCCGTGACCGGGGCGCCGGGCCCCCGGGTGCGGCGGGCCGTGGCCACCGGGACGGGGCTCGCCGTGTTCCAGACGGCGTACTTCGCGGCCGTCGCCGCCACGGGACTCGCCGTGGCCACCGTCGTCACCCTCGGCGCCGGACCCGTGCTGATCGCGCTCGGCGCACGGCTGTTCCTGGGGGAGCGGCTCGGCCGGGGCGGGGCCGCCGCCGTCGCGGGGGCGCTCGCCGGGCTCGCCGTGCTCGTCCTCGGCGGCGGGGAGACGACCGTGGACCCGTGGGGCGTCCTGCTCGCGCTCCTGGCCGCGGCCGGCTACTCGGCGATGACCCTGCTCACCCGCTGGTGGGGGCGGGACGGCGGGCTGGACGCCTCCGGCACGACCGTCGGGGCGTTCGCCGTCACCAGCGTGCTGCTGCTGCCGTTCGCCGCGGTCGAGGGGCTGGTGCCGTACAGCGCCGACCCCGCTCCGCTGCTGGGCCTCCTGGTGTACATCGCCGCCGTCCCGACGGCCCTCGCCTACGGCCTGTACTTCGCGGGCGCGGCAGTCGTCCGGTCGGCCACCGTGTCCGTGGTCATGCTTCTCGAGCCGGTGAGCGCGGCGGTGCTCGCCGTCGCCCTGCTCGGCGAGCGGCTCACCCCCGCCACGCTGGCCGGCACCCTGCTGATGCTCGGCTCGGTCGCGGGGCTCGCCCTGGACGAGGCGCGGGGCGCGCGGGCCGGGCGGGTGGAGGAGGACGCGGCCCCGGCGTGACGACGCGGGGCCTCGGGGAGGGGCCCTGTCCGGGGGTCCCTCCTCCTCGTCGGGGGGCGGGGCACGCCCCCGTCCTCGGCGGCCGCAGTCCCGCGACGGAGTCCGGCGCGCCCCTCGCGGGACGGCGCCGCCGCGTCACAGGGCCGCCAGGTACTCCGGTGGTTCCGTGCCGGCGGGCAGGGCGGGGTCCGCGAGCGGAGTGCCGTACGCGCGGGTCAAGGGGACGACGCCGGCCCAGTGGGGGAGGGCGAGGTCCTCCGGCTCGTCGTTCACGCCGCCGGTGCGGAGCTTGGCGGAGACCTCGGTCAGATCGAGGCGGATCACCGCCGTGGCAGCCAGTTCCCTCTTGTTCGCCGGACGGGAGTCGGCGGCGCGGCCGGGGACGACGTGGTCGACGAGGGCGTCCAGCGCCTGCCGCTTCTCCCCGGGGTCGGTCACGTCGTACGCGAGGCCGTGCACCACCACGGAGCGGTAGTTGATCGAGTGGTGGAACGCCGAGCGGGCCAGCACCAGCCCGTCCACGTGGGTGACGGTCAGGCAGACCGGGAGTCCGGGATCGGCCAGGCCCGCCGCGCGCAGCGGACGCGAACCCGTCGAACCGTGCACGTAGAGACGCTCGGCGACCCGGGCGTAGAGCGTGGGCAGCACCACCGGTGCGTCGTCGCGGACGAAACCGAGGTGGCAGACGTACCCCTCGTCGAGTATCGCGTGCACCAGGTCCCTGTCGTACGCGGCACGGTGCGGGGAGCGGGTGGGGACG
>NZ_LIRG01000264.1 GCF_001419695.1 Streptomyces prasinopilosus | reverse complement strand
GTGGCGGGGGTGTTCGGTGTGCTGGTCTGTGTGGTCATCGGTGTCACGCCCTGTCCGCAACGCGCTCGCCGAGCAGGCCCTGTGGTCTGAACAGCAGTACGAGGATGAGGAGGATGAAGGCCCAGACGTCGGCCCAGGACTGGCTGCCGAACTGGTCGAGGCCGGGTATGTCGGCGATGTAGGCGGTGGCGAGGGTTTCGGCGAGGCCGAGGACGAGGCCGCCGATCATGGCGCCGTAGATGTTGCCGATGCCGCCGAGGACGGCCGCGGTGAAGGCCTTGAGTCCGAGGATGAAGCCCATCTTGAACTCGATCTGGCCGTACTTGAGTCCGTAGGCGACGGAGCCGACGGCGGCGAAGACGGCGCCGAGGGCGAAGGCGACCACGATGATGCGGTCGGTGTTGACGCCCATGAGCTTGGCGGTGTCGGGGTCCTGGGCGGTGGCCTGCATGCCGCGTCCGGTGCGGGTGCGCATGACGAAGTAGGCGAGGATGGCCATGCTGACGGGGGCGGCGATGAAGAGGAAGATGTCGCCGGTCTGGAGGGTGACGCTGCCGATGTGGAAGGGGCCGCCGTCGATCTGGGGGAAGGTGCGGGCCGATTTGGCTTCGGGGTACCAGGCCCAGACGGCTTGCTGGAGGGCGAGGGAGAGGCCGATGGCGGTGATGAGGGGGGCGAGGCGGGGTGAGCCTCGGAGGGGCCGGTAGGCGAATCGTTCCGCTCCGACGGCGACGGTGGTGGAGACGAGGATCGCCCCGAGGAGCATGAGGGGGAGGGCGATGAGCATGGAGGTGCCGTCGGGCAGGATGTAGAGGTAGACCGTGAGTGCGCCGAAGGCGCCGGTCATGAAGATTTCGCCGTGGGCGAAGTTGATGAGCTGGATGATGCCGTAGACCATTGTGTAGCCGATGGCGACCAGCCCGTACATGGATCCCAGTAGCAGGCCGTTGACCAGCTGCTGCGGCAGTTCGTTCACCGCATGTCCTCCGAGACGTTCGGAAAGTTAGACGAATGGGGCCGGATGCGAGCCGCGCGGGGCGCCTGTGGTGCGGCGCCCCGCGCGGCTCGTGTGGTGCGGGCTGGGTCAGCCGGTGTAGGTGCCGGACTCGACGGCCGTCCAGTCGCCGTTCTCGACCGCGTAGACGGTGAGCTGCTTGTTGGTGGCGTCGCCGAACTCGTCGAAGGAGACCTTGCCGGTGACTCCGTCGAAGGAGACGTTCTGCATGGCGGCGGTGACCTTGGCGCGGGCGTCGTCGGGGAGCTTGCCGTCGTTGTCCTCGACGACCTTCTTGACGGCCTCGATGATGGCCCAGGCGGAGTCGTAGCTGTAGCCGCCGTAGGCCTCGAAGTCCTCCTTGTAGCCCGCGGCCTTGTAGTTGGCGACGAACTCCTTGGCGGAGGGGAGGTCCTCGACGGGGGCGCCGACGGAGGTGGCGAGGTCGCCGGTGCCGGTGGCGCCGGCGAGCTTGATGAACTCGGCGCTGTAGATGCCGTCGCCGCCGACGAGCGGGATCTTGGCTCCGGCGGCCTTGATCTGCTTGCTGAGCGGGCCGGCCTGCGGGTATTCGCCGCCGTAGTAGACGACGTCGGCGCCGGACTTCTTGACCTTGGCGGCGACGGCGTTGAAGTCCTTGGTGTCCGGGTTGATGTGCTCGGTGCCGACGATGTCGCCGCCGAGCTTCTTGAAGGCCTCGGTGAAGGTTCCGGCGAGGCCGGCGCCGTAGGTCTTCTTGTCATCGATGACGAAGACCTTGCGCTTCTTGGAGTCGTTGTAGAGGTACTCGGCGGCGAACGGGCCCTGGATGGCGTCCGTGGTCGCGGTGCGGAAGTACGACTTGTAGGGGCGGACCTGCTTGTTCTGCCAGTCGACGCCCTGGGTGAGTGCGGGGTTGGTGTTGGCGGGGGAGACCTCGACGAGCTGGGCGGCGTCGAAGACCTTCTGCATGGACTCGCCGACGGAGGAGTTCAGGGGGCCGACGACGCCGAGGACCTCGTCGTTGGCGACGAGCTTGGTGGCGTTCTGCTGGCCGACGGAGGGCTGGCCCTGGTCGTCGAGGGCTTCGACCTTGAAGGTGACGCCCTCGACGGTGTTCTCCTTGTTGGCGGTCTTGGCGGCGAGGTCCACGGAGTTCTTGATGCCGAGGCCCAGCGCGGACAGGTCGCCGGTCAGCGGTGCGTCGACGCCGATGACGACGGTGGTGC
>NZ_LIRG01000263.1 GCF_001419695.1 Streptomyces prasinopilosus | reverse complement strand
CCGCCGCCGTCGCCCCCGCCCCGGCCGTGAGCAGCAGCGACAGTGCCGACGGCGGGGGCGACGGCGGCGGGGACAGCAGGACCGTCGGGGTCAGGACCAGCAGGACGGCCAGGCGTGCCCAGATCCTCGGAAATCGGCTCACTCGCATGCCGGAGAGCTTCCCCGGAAACCGTGATCACGGCCCGGACCTGTGGATCGCCACCCGGTTGTGGACAACGGCGTCACCCGGTGCCCCGTGGGTCCCGTACACTTCTGATGGCGATCCGGGTCACCGGGTCGACTTCGCACGCCCCGACATCGGGACCGGTCACGACCGCTCCCGGTGTCAGCGCCCCTCGGTCCTTCGTGGCAACGGCGCGTCGCGGGCGTCAGGTGCGGGAGCCGCCGGTTCCCGCGGCACAACCGAGAAAATCAAGGAGATACGGCCATGGCCGTCGTCACGATGCGGGAGCTGCTGGAGAGCGGCGTCCACTTCGGTCACCAGACCCGTCGTTGGAACCCGAAGATGAAGCGCTTCATCTTCACGGAGCGCAACGGCATCTACATCATCGACCTGCTCCAGTCGCTGTCGTACATCGACCGCGCCTACGAGTTCGTCAAGGAGACCGTCGCCCACGGCGGCACGGTCATGTTCGTCGGCACGAAGAAGCAGGCGCAGGAGGCCATCGCGGAGCAGGCCACCCGCGTCGGCATGCCGTACGTCAACCAGCGCTGGCTGGGCGGCATGCTCACCAACTTCTCGACCGTCTACAAGCGTCTGCAGCGCCTCAAGGAGCTCGAGCAGATCGACTTCGAGGACGTGGCCGCCTCCGGCCTCACCAAGAAGGAGCTGCTGGTCCTCTCCCGCGAGAAGGCCAAGCTGGAGAAGACCCTCGGCGGTATCCGCGAGATGCAGAAGGTGCCCAGCGCCGTCTGGATCGTGGACACCAAGAAGGAGCACATCGCGGTCGGCGAGGCCCGGAAGCTCAACATCCCGGTCGTCGCCATCCTCGACACCAACTGCGACCCCGACGAGGTCGACTACAAGATCCCGGGCAACGACGACGCGATCCGCTCCGTCACCCTGCTCACCCGCGTGATCGCCGACGCGGTCGCCGAGGGCCTCATCTCCCGCTCCGGTGTCGCCACCGAGGGCAAGGGCGAGAAGGCCGCCGGCGAGCCCCTCGCCGAGTGGGAGCGCGACCTGCTCGAGGGTGAGAAGAAGGCCGACGAGGCCCCGGCCGCCGCCGAGGCCCCCGCCGCCGAGGCCCCGGCCGCCGACGCTCCGGCCGCCGACGAGGCCGAGAAGCCGGCCGAGGAGGCCCCCGCGGCCGACGCCGCCCCGGCCACCGAGGCCGCCGAGGCCGACCAGGCCTGATCCACCGTCAGGGCTGATGACGGCGGGAGCGGGCGACACGAAGTCCGCTCCCGCCGTCCACCCGTAGGTGCGCGGCGCGTCACGGTTCCCCGGCCCGGACAGTCCACTGTGGACCGCGGACCCCGCAGATCTCCGATCCTCCAGACTTCGAGAAAGATTCACAGACTCATGGCGAACTACACCGCCGCCGACGTCAAGAAGCTCCGGGAGCTCACCGGCGCCGGCATGATGGACTGCAAGAAGGCGCTGGACGAGGCCGAGGGCAACGTCGAGAAGGCCGTCGAGGCGCTCCGTATCAAGGGCCAGAAGGGCGTCGCCAAGCGCGAGGGCCGCTCCGCCGAGAACGGTGCCGTCGTCTCGATCATCGCCGACGACAACTCCTCCGGCGTCCTCGTCGAGCTGAAGTGCGAGACGGACTTCGTCGCCAAGGGCGACAAGTTCCAGGCCGTGGCCACCGCCATCGCCGAGCACGTCGTCGCGACCTCCCCGGCCGACCTCGAGGCCCTGCTCGCCTCCGAGATCGAGGCCGGCAAGACCGTCCAGGCGTACGTCGACGAGGCCAACGCCAACCTGGGCGAGAAGATCGTCCTGGACCGCTTCGCCCAGTTCGCCGACGGCTACGTGTCGGCGTACATGCACCGCACGATGCCCGACCTGCCCCCGCAGATCGGTGTGCTCGTCGAGCTCGACAAGCCCAACGCCGAGGTCGCCAAGGGCGTCGCCCAGCACATCGCCGCCTTCGCGCCGCAGTACCTCTCCAAGGAGGACGTGCCGGCCGAGGTCGTCGAGACCGAGCGCCGCGTCGCCGAGGAGACCACCCGCGCGGAGGGCAAGCCCGAGGCCGCCCTGCCGAAGATCGTCGAGGGTCGCCTCAACGGCTTCTTCAAGGACGCCACGCTGCTGGGCCAGCCCTACGCGCTGGACAACAAGAAGTCCGTCCAGAAGGTCCTGGACGAGGCCGGTGTCACCCTGAAGCGCTTCACGCGCATCAAGGTCGGCATCTGAGTCCGTACCGCGACGGGCGCGCGACCCCTATAGGGTCGTCAGCAGTCGTTCGCACACGCCGTCACGCACGCGCGCGTGCCGGACGACAGCAGATCTGACGAGGAGGCCATTGCCGCATGGGATGCGTAGCACACCCCACCGGCAGTGGCCTCCTTCGTATGTGCAACAGGTGAAAGAGGCGGGATCCCCGATGACCAAGGCTGAGAAGAGCGACGACGGCACAGTGCACGGACGGTTTCTGCTGAAACTGTCCGGTGAGGCCTTCTCCGGGGGCGGAGGCCTCGGCGTCGACCCCGACGTGGTGCACGCCATCGCGCGCGAGATCGCGGCGGTCGTCCGTGACGGCGCCGAGATCGCCATCGTCATCGGCGGCGGCAACTTCTTCCGTGGCGCCGAACTCCAGCAGCGCGGCATGGACCGGGCCCGCTCGGACTACATGGGCATGCTCGGCACCGTGATGAACTGCCTCGCGCTCCAGGACTTCCTGGAGAAGGAGGGCGTGGACTCCCGGGTCCAGACCGCCATCACCATGGGCCAGGTCGCCGAGCCCTACATCCCGCTGCGGGCCGTACGGCACCTGGAGAAGGGCCGCGTGGTCATCTTCGGCGCCGGCATGGGCATGCCGTACTTCTCCACCGACACCACCGCCGCCCAGCGCGCCCTGGAGATCGACGCCGAGGCACTGCTGATGGGCAAGAACGGTGTGGACGGGGTCTACGACTCCGACCCGAAGACCAACCCCGACGCGGTGAAGTTCGACCACCTCGGGTACGGCGAGGTCATCACGCGTGATCTGAAGGTCGCCGACGCCACGGCCGTCACCCTGTGCCGCGACAACAAGCTCCCCATCGTCGTCTTCGAACTGCTGGCGGAGGGCAACATCGCGCGCGCCGTCAAGGGTGAGAAGATCGGCACACTGGTGGGTGACCCGACGGACCGGAAGTGACCGGACCACAAGCACCCGTCCGGAGGGCGACACCCTCGGGGGACGGACGGGACGGGCCGGGCCGGGGGATGGACAATGTCCCACCGGTCGGGAACCGTGCAGGAAGAAGACGCGACGCAGCCGGCCGTCACCCCGACGGGGAACCGCGGCCGGGCCTACTCAAGACACGCAGGAGCAAGTGGTGATCGAAGAGACCCTCCTCGAAGCCGAGGAGAAGATGGAGAAGGCCGTCGTGGTCGCCAAGGAGGACTTCGCCGCGATCCGCACCGGCCGTGCGCACCCGGCGATGTTCAACAAGATCGTGGCCGACTACTACGGCGCGCTGACGCCGATCAACCAGCTGGCCTCGTTCTCCGTGCCCGAGCCGCGCATGGCCGTGGTCACGCCGTTCGACAAGAGCGCGCTGCGCAACATCGAGCAGGCCATCCGCGACTCCGACCTGGGCGTCAACCCGAGCAACGACGGCAACATCATCCGCGTGGTGTTCCCGGAGCTGACCGAGGAGCGCCGCCGCGACTACATCAAGGTCGCCAAGGCCAAGGGCGAGGACGCCAAGGTCTCGATCCGCGCCGTGCGCCGCAAGGCCAAGGACGGCATCGACAAGATGATCAAGGATGGCGAGGTCGGCGAGGACGAGGGCCGCCGTGCGGAGAAGGAGCTCGACGACACCACCGCGAAGTACGTCGCCCAGGTGGACGAGCTCCTGAAGCACAAGGAAGCGGAACTGCTCGAGGTCTGATGAACGACTCTTCCTGGGGGGCGCCGCAGGCCGGGTACTGGGGGCCGCCCGACCAGGGGCCCGCCCAGGGAGCTGTACCGGCGGGTCCCCCGTACGAAGCGCACTACGCGCAGCAGACTCGCCCCGTGCCGGTCGTGTCCGGCGCACCCGAACACGGCGGCGGGCAGGAGGCGGACCAGGGGGTGGCCCGGCCGGGCGGTCCCCTGTTCCGGGACGAGCCGGCGCGGGCGCGCCCCCGTCCCGGGGAGATCCCGCAGAATCCGGAGCCCATGTCCGACACCCCGCAGCCGGCACCCCCACCGCAGAAGAAGACCGCGGGGCGCAACCTGGGTGCCGCGATAGGGGTCGGCCTCGGGCTCGGCGCGCTGGTCGCCGTGTCGCTGTTCGTCGTCAAGGCCGTCTTCGTCGGCGTCGTCGCCATCGCCATCGTGGTGGGCCTGCGGGAGCTGACCAAGCGGCTGGAGGAGCGCAAGGGCATCAAGGCGCCGCTCGTGCCGCTCGCCGTCGGCGGCGCGGCCATGATCGTCGCCGGGTACGTCCGGGGTGCCGAGGGCGCGTGGACCGCGATGGCGTTCACCGCGCTGGCGGTGCTGGTCTGGCGGATGGCCCAGCCGCCGGAGAACTACCTCAGGGACGTCACGGCGGGGGTCTTCGCCGCGTTCTACGTGCCGTTCCTGGCGACCTTCGTGTCGATGATGCTGGCCGCGGACGACGGGCCCTGGCGGGTACTGACGTTCATAGTGATCACGGTCGTCGCCGACACCGGCGCGTACGCCGTCGGCTGGCGCTTCGGCACGCACAAGCTCGCCCCGCGCATCAGCCCCGGCAAGACCCGTGAGGGCCTGCTGGGCGCGGTCGCCTTCGCCATGGTGGCGGGCACGCTGTGCATGCAGTTCCTGATCGACGACGGCACCTGGTGGCAGGGGCTGCTGCTCGGGCTCGCGGTCTCGGTCAGCGCCACCCTCGGCGACCTGGGCGAGTCCATGATCAAGCGGGACCTCGGCATCAAGGACATGGGCACCCTGCTACCCGGTCACGGCGGCATCATGGACCGCCTGGACTCCCTGCTGCCGACGGCACCGGTGGTGTGGCTGCTGCTGGTGGTCTTCGTCGGGAGCTGACACGGCAGGCCGTCCCGGCACCCTGCGAGCCCCCGCGCCCCACCGGGCGCGGGGGCCCGCGCCGTCCCCGGACCCTCACGGGAGGGCTCCGGCGGGGCCCCCGGGACGGCCCGGGGAGCCCCGCGGCCGGTCCGCACGGTCACCCCGATGGATCTGCGACACTGGTACAGCCATGCCTAAGCCCGGAGAACTGACCTTTGTCGCGCCGCGCGGATCCAAGAAGCCGCCGCGGCACCTCGCCGACCTCACGCCCGCCGAGCGCAAGGAGGCGGTCGCAGCGGCCGGTGAGAAGCCGTTCCGGGCCAAGCAGCTCTCGCAGCACTACTTCGCGCGGTACGCGCACGACCCGGAGCAGTGGACCGACATCCCCGCCGGTTCCCGGGCCAAGCTGCAGGAGGCACTGCTGCCCGAGCTGATGACGGTCGTCCGGCACCTGTCCACCGACCAGGGCACCACCCGCAAGACGCTGTGGAAGATGTTCGACGGCACCCTCGTCGAGTCGGTGCTCATGCGGTACCCGGACCGGGTGACGATGTGCATCAGCTCGCAGGCGGGCTGCGGCATGAACTGCCCGTTCTGCGCGACCGGGCAGGCCGGTCTCGACCGGAACCTGTCCACCGCGGAGATCGTGCACCAGATCGTGGACGGGATGCGGGCGCTGCGCGACGGGGAGGTCCCCGGCGGGCCGGCGCGGCTGAGCAACATCGTCTTCATGGGGATGGGCGAGCCGCTCGCCAACTACAACCGGGTCGTGGGCGCCATCCGCCGCCTGACCGACCCCGAGCCGGACGGCCTCGGGCTGTCCCAGCGCGGCATCACCGTGTCGACGGTCGGGCTGGTGCCGGGGATCAACCGGTTCTCCGACGAGGGCTTCAAGTGCCGCCTCGCCATCTCCCTGCACGCGCCCGACGACGAACTGCGCGACACCCTCGTCCCCGTGAACACGCGGTGGAAGGTGCGCGAGGTCCTGGACGCCGGGTTCGAGTACGCGGCCCGGTCCGGGCGGCGGCTGTCCATCGAGTACGCGCTGATCCGGGACATCAACGACCAGGCGTGGCGCGGTGACCGGCTCGGGCGGCTGCTCAAGGGCAAGCCCGTGCACGTCAACCTGATCCCGCTCAACCCGACGCCCGGCTCCCGGTGGACCGCCTCGCGGCCCGAGGACGAGAAGGCGTTCGTGGACGCGATCGCCGCGCACGGTGTGCCGGTGACCGTCCGGGACACCCGCGGACAGGAGATCGACGGGGCCTGTGGCCAGCTCGCCGCGAGCGAGAGGTAGCCTGACCGGCGCAAGGACGGACAACTGCATACCGGGTAACCACACGTTCATTTTCCGACAGGGGAGCGCCACAGCGCTGAGAGTGCGGCATCGGCCGCAGACCCTCCGAACCTCGCCCAGGTCATTCTGGGTAGGGAGATCGGTCCTCACTCGAGCTGTTGCGCCCTGCCCGGGACACCTGTGAGGGGGTCCCGGGCAGGGCCGCGTCTCTTCCTGGTCGCCTCCAGGAGGAAAAAACCGGTGAACACCACCAAGAAGGTCACGATCCTGGCCGCCGGGCTGGGCCTGCTCATGCTGTCCGCCTGCGGTTCCTCCGACGGCGGAGGCGACGGCGGGAGCGGCGGCGGGCAGAAGACCGTGACGCTCGTCAGCCACAACTCGTGGGCCGTGTCCGAGGACGTCGTCGCCGCCTTCGAGAAGGAGTCCGGCTACGAGCTCAAGGTCCTGAAGGACGGCGACGCCGGGTCGGCCGTCAACAAGGCGATCCTGACCAAGGACAACCCCCAGGGCGACGTCTTCTTCGGCGTCGACAACACCCTGCTGTCCCGCGCCCTCGCCAACGGGCTGTTCCAGCCGTACGAGGCCAAGGGCCTCGACCTGGTCCTGCCCGAGTACCGGGCGGGCGAGGGCGAGCACCGGGTCACGCCCGTCGACACCGGCGACGTCTGCGTCAACTACGACAAGGAGTGGTTCGGCGAACGGGGGATCACTCCGCCGAAGACCTTCGACGACCTGGTCGAGCCCGAGTACAAGGACCTCCTCGTCGTCGAGAACGCCTCCACCTCCTCGCCGGGACTCGGCTTCCTCCTCGGCACCGCCGCGAAGTACGGCGACGAGGGCTGGCCGGAGTACTGGAAGAAGCTCAGGGCCAACGGGGTGAAGGTGGTCGACGGCTGGGAGCAGGCCTACAACGAGGAGTTCTCCGGCTCGGCCGGCGGCAAGCAGGCCAAGGGCGACCGGCCGCTGGTGGTGTCCTACGCCTCCTCGCCGCCCGCCGAGGTGATCTACGCCGACCCGAAGCCGAAGACCGCGCCCACCGGTGTCGCCGAGGGCACCTGCTTCCGCCAGGTGGAGTACGCGGGGCTGCTCGACAACGCGAAGAACCCCGAGGGCGGCAAGGCACTGCTCGACTTCCTGCTCACCGAGGAGTTCCAGGAGGACATGCCGCTCAACATGTTCGTCTACCCGGTGCGCGAGGGCGCCCGGGTGCCCGGGGACTTCGCCCGGTACGGACCTCAGGCCGAGAAGCCCGAGACCATGGACCCGGCGAGGATCGCCGACCACCGCGACCAGTGGGTCAAGTCGTGGACCTCGCTCGTACTGAAGTGAGCCCTGCCGGGGCGAGCCCCGCCGAGGCGGGCCGGGCCGCGGCGAAGCGGCGCGGGACCGCGGCGCGGCTGGGTCTGATGGCCCTGCCCGTCGCGTTCTTCGCCGTCTTCTTCGCCTACCCCGTCACCGCGATCGTCGCGCGGGGCCTGAAGGCCGACGGGGTCTGGCGGCTCGGGCGGATCGGGGAGGTGCTGGCACAGTCCGACGTCCGCCAGGTGCTGTGGTTCACCACCTGGCAGGCGCTGGTCTCCACCGTCCTCACCCTCCTGATCGCCCTGCCCGGCGCGTACGTCCTCGCCCGCTTCGACTTCCCCGGCAGACAGCTGCTGCGGGCCGTGGTCACCGTCCCGTTCGTGCTGCCGACGGTCGTCGTCGGTACGGCGTTCCTGGCGCTCGTGGGGCGGGGCGGGCTCCTCGACGAGCTGTGGGGCGTCCGGCTGGACACCACCGTGTGGGCGATCCTGCTGGCGCACGTCTTCTTCAACTACGCCGTCGTGGTGCGGACCGTCGGCGGACTGTGGGGGCAGCTCGACCCGCGGCAGGAGGAGGCCGCGCGGATGCTCGGCGCCTCCCGGTTCACCGCCTGGCGGACCGTCACGCTGCCCGCGCTGGCGCCCGCGGTGGCCGCCGCCGCGCTGATGGTCTTCCTGTTCACCTTCACCTCGTTCGGTGTGGTGCAGATCCTCGGCGGGCCCACCTTCGCCACCCTGGAGGTGGAGATCTACCGGCAGACGTCGGAGATCTTCGACCTGTCCACCGCCGCCGTCCTGACGATGATCCAGTTCGCCGCGGTGGGCGCGATCCTCGCCCTGCACGCCTGGACCGTACGGCGGCGGGAGACCGCGCTGCGGCTGGTGGACGCCTCCCGGACCGCGCGCCGGCCGCACGGCGCCGGGCAGTGGGCGCTGCTCGCCGGGGTCGTCGCCACCGTCGCCGTCCTGCTGCTCCTGCCGCTCGCGGTGCTGGTGGAACGGTCCTTCGGCGCGGGCCTCGGCCACTACCGGGCGCTGACCCGCGACGACGGGGGCGTGTTCCTGGTCGCGCCGATCGAGGCGGTCGGCAACTCCCTGGGCTACGCGGTCGCGGCCACCGCCATCGCCGTGGTGATCGGGACCCTGGCGTCCGCCGCGCTCATCCGGCGGGACGCGGGACGGCTGGTGCGGGGCTTCGACGCCCTGCTGATGCTGCCGCTCGGGGTGTCCGCCGTGACCGTCGGCTTCGGGTTCCTGATCGCCCTCGACGAGCCGCCGCTGGACCTGCGGGCCTCCTGGATCCTGGTGCCGCTCGCGCAGGCACTGGTCGGTGTCCCCTTCGTCGTGCGGACCATGCTGCCCGTGCTGCGGGCGGTGGACGTGCGGCTGCGGGAGGCGGCGGCGGTGCTCGGGGCGTCGCCGTGGCGGGTGTGGCGGGAGGTGGACCTGCCCATGGTGCGACGGGCCGTACTCGTCGCGGCGGGGTTCGCCTTCGCCGTGTCGCTGGGGGAGTTCGGGGCGACGGTGTTCATCGCACGGCCGGACAACCCGACACTGCCGGTGGCCGTGGCACGGCTGCTGGGCCGGCCGGGCGAGATCAACTACGGGCAGGCGATGGCCCTGTCGACGATTCTGATGCTCGTGTGCGCGGTGGCGCTGCTGCTCCTGGAGCGGCTGCGGACCGACAGATCCGGGGAGTTCTAGATGCTGTTGAGCCTCGAGGGCGCCACCGTCCGCTTCGGCGGGCGCACGGTGCTGGACGCGGTGGATCTCCAGGTCGCCGAGCACG
>NZ_LIRG01000262.1 GCF_001419695.1 Streptomyces prasinopilosus | reverse complement strand
GCAGTTCGCCGCGGGCGCCGGCAACGCCACCGCGGCCTACTGCCTCCACCTGCTGCACCTGCTGCGCGGCGAACTGCCACCACCACAGGGCGCTGTCGGGTTCCTGGGCGAGGTTGAGCACGCAGCCGAAGTGCAGCGCGCCGTCGGCGTCGGCGGGGGCGTCGGCGATGCGGGCCAGGTACCCGGCGGCGTCGGTGCTGTGGATGAGTTCGGTGGACAGGGCCGTCAGTGCCGCCTCCGCACGGTCGAGCGCGGTGGGGTGGCAGCCTTCGGGCGCGGGGCGGGCGCCGAACATCAGGGTGGCGGTGACGTCGCGGACGATCTCCTGTCTCAGTGCGTCGAGGTCGGCGTCGGTGACCGTGTCCGGGAGGGCGGCCCGGTCGAGGTACTCGTCGAAGCTGCGCGGCACGGTCTTACTCCTTCTCCTCGTCGTCACCCAGGTCTATGCCGAGCTTGGTGGCGATTCGCTTGCGGGCCAGGCGCCGGTGGGTGCGGGCGGTGGCCGGGTGGATGCCCATGATGTTGGCGGCCTGTTTGCAGGGGTAGCCCAGGACGTATTGCAGGATGATCACGTCGAACTGGCGTTCCGGCAGCGCGGCGATGGCCGTGTAGAGGCCGAGGGGGGACTCTATGGCCGCCAGCTGCGTGCGCATGTTCTCCAGCGTGGCACGGACCGCGTCGTGCACGGCGGTGGTTCGCGCATTCCCGGCGGGCGTGGTGCTGCGCCCGTCGGCGGCGGGGCCGACGGTCATGCGCATGTGGAGCTCGACGCTCATCTTCAGCACGCGCCAGGCGTACGCCTCCGGTCCGCCGTCCTCGAGCAGGACCACGGCCCAGTTGAGGGAGAGATGGGTGTAGAGACGGCGCACGACACTGCGGGCGGCCTTCATGTCGCCCAGCACCGTGGCCGCGTAGCGCAGCTGCGGGCGGGCGTACATCCGGTAGAAGGCGTCCAGGTCGGACGGCATCTCGTAGTGGATGCCCTGCAAGGAGTTCAGTTCCTCCGAGGTGATGGGGAGGGCGGAGCGCGCGTCGCTGTTCTCGGGGACGGACATCGTCACGCCTCCTCGTCCCGGACGGGGGCCGCGGTACGGCCCTCGGTGCCCGCGGCTCGCGCCGGCTGGGCGCTCAGCAGCTCGGCGACGCCGATCCGGGCGCCGGCCCGCAGCAGTCGGCGCATCCCCGCGACGAGGTCGGGGAGGAAGACGCGCACAGCGGTGGTGGCCGCCAGCAGCGCGAGCAGATCGTTCACGGTCACGGGACCTGGTCCTCTCCTGCCAACGCGACGTCAACCCCTCGCCGAAGGAGGGGAGATGACGCCACGGAGGACACCGCTCTGGGTCCTCAACCGCAGGATTTCCAATCAGAGGGGGTAAACGCGCGTGCCCTTCTCGACCAGATTTCTACTCAAGGTGATCACCTCGGCACGCACAGGCATAGACCACAGCACTAAGTTACCGCTCGGACACCAGCGGTGACCAGGGAGAACACATGCACCATGCCGCCCGGAAGGGGTCGTTCCCGCCCGTCCGAGCACCTGGCCGAATCCTCGAACATGTGAGGGACGTCACAGATGCGGAACGTTTCGCGGGCTGAACGACTCGGGCGTTCCGTCCGTACGCCGGGGCGGGCGGCCGCGGGTTCCGGACGTCCGTGCCGCACCCGGACCGGGCCCGCCCGCCCCCGGACGGGGTGGTCAGCGGCCGAAGACCTGGGTCCACGTCCAGTCGCCGGTGACCACGCCGACGCCCATCGTCTTGAGCGAGCAGTTGAGGATGTTCGCGCGGTGGCCCTCGGAGTTCATCCACGCCTCCATGACGCTCGCGGCGGAACTCTGGCCGCGGGCGATGTTCTCGGCACCCGGGCTCGGGTAGCCCTGCGCCGTGATCCGGTCGACGAAGCTGCTGCCGTTCTGCCCGGTGTGCGAGAAGTAGCCGTTGGCGGACATGTCCTCGCTGTGCAGCTGGGCCGCCTTGTTCAGCCGGCTGTCGAGCGTCACCGGCGAACAGCCCGCCGCGGCCCGCTCGGTGTTGGTGAGGGCCAGGACCCGGTCGGCGTTGCCGCCTCCCGGAGCGGCAGCGGGCGCGGACGCGGTGGTCGGTGCCGCCTGGGGCCGCGTCGCCGTCTTCTCGGGCCGCGCGGGGGCCTGCGCCTCGGCCTTCGTGCGGGAGGCGTCGGCGCTCGGGGTGGCCGAGGGCTTCGGCTTGCGCGAGGCGTCCGGCGAGGCGGAGGCCTCGCGCAAGGAGGCGGAGGGGGAGCCGGAGGGCGAGGACGGGACGGAGGGGTCCGGTGACGACGGCTCGGAGGCGGCTTCCTCCGGGGCGCCCGTCGAGGCCGCCCGCACCTTGTCCGCTTCGCCGTCCGGTGTCAGGAGGGCCCACCCGGATATCGCGCCGCCGGTGACGAGCAGTGCCGCGGCCACGGCCGCGATGTTCCGGCTCCGCCGGCGCCGGGCACGGTTCTGCGCACGGCTGCCCGCGGGGCCCTTCGTCCGGCCGTCGGCGCGACCGCCCGCGCCGCGGTCCGTGCGGCGCCGGCCCACCTCCACCGTCCCGAGGGTCCCGTCCGGGGAGCCGGCGGACACCGGGCCGCCCGGATCCCCGTACGGATCCGTGGGCGCGTCCCCGTACGGATCCCTGGGCGCGTCCCCGTACGGACCGGTGCCCCTGTCCCCGTACAGGTCGGCGCTCTTGTCCCCGTACGGCTCCCCGGCCGTGTCGCCGTACGGCGTCGTCGCCGTGTCCCCGTACGGTGTCGTCGCCGTGTCGCCCGGTTCCGCCGTCGCGTGGTCCGCGAAGGACATCGGCGCCGCCTCCGCCGTGCCCTCGCCGAGGGCGGCGAGCAGGCCCGCCGCCACCGGCACCAGGCCCAGTCCGACCAGCAGCCCCTCCGCCGGGACCAGCCCGGACTGGAGGCCCGAGCAGACGGTGCAGTCCCGGGCGTGGCGGGCGATGCGCTTGCGCCACAGGGACGAGGGGACGCCGTCCCAGGCCATGGTCATCTCGTCCAGCAGGACGCAGCGCGGCTGCGCGGACATCGCCCGCACCACCAGCCGGGCCGTCTCCAGCTGGGCCTTCATCCGCTGCACGCGCACCGCGGTGTGCTGCGGTGACAGCTCCAGTGCGGCCGCGACCTCCGCCCGCGTCAGTTCACCCGCCGCCTCCAGCCACCACAGCGACAGCAGCGCCTGGTCGTCGGGGTCCAGCCAGCGGGTGGCTTCGGCGGCCTCGCGCCGCTGGCCCTCCAGTCCGAGCCGCAGGATCGTCAGGTCAACGAAGTCGGCGCCCGGGTCGGCGACGTCGTACGCGTCGTGCAGGCCCGAACCGACCGGCGCCGCCCGGCCCTGGCTCTCGGCGCGCCAGTGGTGGCGTATCTGGTTCATGGTGATCGCGACCAGCCAGGACCGGAAACTGCCGGGGTCCATCAGCGTGTTGAGCGAGCCGAGGGCGCGGAGCATGGTCTCCTGCACCACGTCCTCCACGTCCGGGTGCCCGTTCAGGGCCCGGCCCACGATGTTGTAGACCAACGGGAGGTAGCCGGCCACGAGTTCGTCCTGGGCCCGCATGTCGCCGCGCCGTGCGGCCTCGACCGTCTCCCTGCCGGGTTCGCTGCTCGCTGCCACGCTCGTCCACGCTCCTTCTCGGTCCTGACCCGTACTGCGCCGTCACAGGAGGAGAGCCGTCACCGGGGGCCGGATAACAGAAAGCGCGGAAATCGTTCCGGTCCGCGCGACTCCCCGTGCACGGACGCGCGTTCGACCACGGCGGGGGCGAGTGTGGCACAGGACCCCGGGCATGACAGTGAGCGCCGTCACCGTCGCCCGCGGGGACCCGGGGGCGCGCGCACGCTCGCCTCCAGCGGTCCGTACGCGGCGACGGCGGCCGGGGCGAGGGCGGTGGTGCGGGGCCGGCACCGGTGTGTCAGGGGCCGGGGTCCTCGTCGTCGGGGTCCGTCAGCGGGCCGCCGCCCACCGTGAAGCCGATGACCGTCCCCCCGCCGGGCCGGCGGACGGCGTACGGGGCGCCGCCGTGGGCCAGGGCCACCTCGCGGACGATGGACAGGCCGAGGCCCGAGCCGGGGAGGGAGCGGGCGTCGGCGGCGCGGAAGAAGCGGTCGAAGACGCGGACCAGGTCGCCCGCGGCGATGCCCGGACCCCGGTCGCGGACCTCCACCCGCACCGTGCCCGGCCGGGCGGGCCCCGCGACCGTGATGTCGATGGGCGCGGTGCCGTTCCGGTCGAACTTGACGGCGTTCTCGACCAGATTGGACACGGCGCGCGTCAGCATGCCGGGCCGTCCGTCGGTCGTGGTGTCGCCGCTCGCGTGGACGGTGATCTCGCGTCCGCCCCGGCGCCGGGCCAGTTCGGCCACGCCCTCGGCGATGCGGGCGAGGTCGACCCGGCACGGCGGTTCGGTGTCGGACTGGCCGGCCGCGAGTTCGACGAGCTCGTTGACCAGGTCGGTCAGTTCGCGGGCCTCCTGGGCGAGGTCGGCGACCAGATCCTCACGGGCGTCGGGAGGGAGTTCGTCGATGCGGCGCAGCAGGGAGATGTTGGTCCGCAGGGAGGTGAGCGGGGTGCGCAGTTCGTGGCCCGCGTCCTGGACGAGCCGGCGCTGGTCGTCCTCGGACTGGGCGAGCCGGCCGAGCATCCGGTCGAAGGCGCGGCCGAGCCGTCCCACCTCGTCGTACCCGGTGACGGGCACCTGGATGCCGAGCCTGCGGGTGCGGGCGACGTCCTCGGCGGCGGCGGTGAGGACGACCAGGCGGCGGGTGATCCGCCGGGCCAGCCACCAGCCGAACAGGCCGGCCGCGGTCACCACCGCCGCCATCAGGACGAGCGTGCGCCGCTGGAGGGTCCGCAGCAGGTCCTCGGTGTCGCTGAACTCCTGCGCGATCTGCACCGCGCCCCGGCCGTCGCCCAGCGCGACGGTCGCGACGCGGTAGACGTCGTCGCCGACGTCGACGTCCGCGTGCTCGACCACCCGTCCGGCCGTGGCGGCGCCCGCGACCGCGCGGTCGGCGGCGACCACCGGCAGCCCCGGGTCGCCCGGGTCGACGATCCGGCCGTCCGGCCCGAGCACCTGGACGTCCGTCCGGGCGGGCCGGACCAGGTCGTGACCGGGGGCGGCGGAGGAGAAGTCGACCGGGGACATCCGGTTCGCCCGCACCTCGCCGCGCAGGTCCTGCACGACCTCGTCGAACACCATCTGCTGGTCCACCCGCAGCAGCCGGGCGGCGGCACCGTACGACAGGATGCCGACCAGGACGGTGACCGTGGCCGTCACGGCGGCGAAGGCCACCGCGAACTTGGTGCCGAGCGACAGCAGCCGCAGCCGGCGCCGACGCCGCCCGGCGGGGGCGCCCGACGTACGCGCCGCAGCCGGAGCGCGCGCCCCACCGGATGGACGCGCCGTACCGGGACCGCACGACACGCCCGGGGCCCGGGAGACGCCGGGGGTACGGGAGACACCGAGGGTACGGGAGACGCCCGGAGTACGGGCGGCGTCCGGGCTGCCGGTGGTGTCGTGCGCCACTCAGTCCTCCCGCAGCACGTAACCCACCCCGCGCACCGTGTGGATCAGTTGCGGAGCCCCGGGTTCGTCGAGCTTGCGGCGCAGGTAGCCGACGTAGACGGCGAGGTTCTTGGAGCCGGGGCCGAAGTCGTAGCCCCAGATGCGGTCGTAGATGGTCGAGTGGTCGAGGACGATGCCCGCGTTGCGGATCAGCAGCTCCAGCAGCTCGAACTCGGTCCGGGTCAGCTCCAGCTCCCGCCGGCCCCGCCAGGCCCGGCGTGCCCGCGGGTCCATGCGCAGCCCGGCCGCCTCGACGAACCGTCCTGTCGCGGCGGCGCCCGGCCGCCCGTGCGACGCCCCGGAGCTTTTGGGCGTCCCGGATTTCCCGGAGGCCCCCGCTTTCCCGGGCGTCCCGGAGCGCCCGGGCCTCCCGGCGGTCCCGGGCGCCGCCCCGCGCGCCGGGGGCTCGACGGGCCCGGGTGCGGTCCCGGGCGGAGGTGCGGGGGCCGCCCGGCGCAGCAGGGCGCGCAACCGGGCGAAGACCTCCTCGACGTCGAACGGCTTGACGACGTAGTCGTCGGCGCCCGCGTCCAGCCCCGCGATCCGGTCGGCGGTCTCCACCAGCGCCGTCAGCATCAGGACGGGGGTGCGGTCGCCCTCGGCACGCAGCACCCGGCACACCTGGAGCCCGTCGATGCCGGGCATCATCACGTCCAGCACGAGGACGTCGGGCCGGCTGCGGTGGGCCTGCGCCAGCGCCTCGACGCCGTCGGCGACCGCGGTGACCCGGTAGCCCTCCAGGGTCAGGGCGCGTTCCAGGGCGTTGCGGATGGCCCGGTCGTCCTCGGCGAGCAGCACGGTGGGGGTGTGGGACGCGGTAGGAGGCACGGTGCCAGTCTGCCAAGGACCGCCGCCCCGGCGGACGACCGGCGGCCCGGACACCGCGGTCCCCTCGTTCCCGCCGTCCTCTCCCCCGGACCGCCGTGCGATCCGCGGTCCGGGTTTCGCGCCTCGCGCCCCGGCGTACGATCCGGGCCCGGCCCGCGGTCCGGCCCGCGGTCCGGCCCGCGGTCCGGTCGCGGGCGTTCCCGCCCGCGACCGGATCCTCGCGGGCGACCGGAACCGGACGGAACCGGTCGCCCCGCCCGACGGCCGCTGTCCGGGAAGACCGCCGGGAGGTCCGTGCACGGCGCGTCCGGCGGCCGCGGCACCCGAAGCCGCCCCGGCCGCCCCGGTGCGCTCAGCCCGCCGACCGCAGCGCGGCCAGCTGCTCCTCGAACGGCACCACGTTGCGCGCGTCGAACTTGTCGCCGGCCGCGCCCCCGCGCGTGACGCCGATCGCGCCACCGCCCGCACCGGCGTCCGCGCCACCGCCCGCACCGGTGTCCGCGTCGCCGTCCGCACTGCCGGAGGCGGCGGACAGCGCGCCCGTCAGGGCGGCCAGCTCGCCCGCCGCCCGCTCGATCCGGGCGTCCAGGCCCTTGTCCCCCCAGTCCTGGGACGCGGCGTACACCCCCGTGGGGACGACGACCGCGCGCAGGTGGGCGAAGAGGGGGCGCAGGGCGTGGTCCAGGACCAGCGAGTGCCGGGGCGTGCCCCCGGTCGCGGCGATCAGCACCGGCTTGCCGGCCAGCGCCTCCCGGTCCCGTACGCCGAGCACGTCGAAGAACGACTTGAACAGCCCGCTGTACGAGGCCGAGAACACCGGCGTGACCACGATCAGCCCGTCCGCCCCGGTCACGGCGTCCATCGCGTCGGCGAGCGCCGGCGCCGGGAAGCCGCTGGTGAAGTTGTGCGCGATGTCGACCGCGAGGTCCCGCAGTTCGATCACCCGCACGTCGGCCGGGGCCTGTCCGGTGGCCGCGGCGGCCAGCCGTTCCCCGAGCAGCCGGGTGGACGACGGCACGCTCAGCCCGGCCGACACGACGACGACGCTCATGCCGCGGTCACCTCCCGGCCGGCCAGCAGCGAGGCGTGGGTCGGGGCGTCCGGCACGCCGGCCGGGCGGTTCTTGGCGAACTCCTCGCGCAGCACCGGCACGACCTCCTCGCCGAGCAGGTCGAGCTGTTCGAGCACGGTCTTCAGCGGCAGGCCGGCGTGGTCCATGAGGAACAGCTGGCGCTGGTAGTCGCCCGCGTAGTCACGGAAGGAGAGCGTCCGCTCGATGACCTGCTGCGGGGAACCCACGGTCAGCGGGGTCTGCCGGGTGAACTCCTCCAGCGAGGGCCCGTGCCCGTAGACGGGGGCGACGTCGAAGTACGGGCGGAACTCGCGCACCGCGTCCTGCGAGTTCTTCCGCATGAACACCTGGCCGCCGAGACCGACGATCGCCTGCTCGGGCGTGCCGTGCCCGTAGTGCGCGTACCGGGTGCGGTACAGGTCGATCATCCGCTTGGTGTGGTCGGCCGTCCAGAAGATGTTGTTGTGGAAGAAGCCGTCGCCGTAGTACGCGGCCTGCTCGGCGATCTCGGGCGAGCGGATCGACCCGTGCCACACGAACGGCGGTACGTCGTCCAGCGGGCGGGGCGTGGAGGTGAAGCCCTGCAGCGGGGTGCGGAACCTGCCCTCCCAGTCGACGACGTCCTCGCGCCACAGGCGGTGCAGCAGGGCGTAGTTCTCGATGGCGAGGTTGATGCCCTCGCGGATGTCCTTGCCGAACCAGGGGTAGACCGGCCCGGTGTTGCCGCGTCCCATCATCAGGTCCACCCGGCCGTCGGC
>NZ_LIRG01000261.1 GCF_001419695.1 Streptomyces prasinopilosus | reverse complement strand
GGGAGATGCCCGGCGGGTGCATGTCGCGGGCGGACCGCTCCGGGGGGACCGCGTCCGCCCGGGCGTCCGCCGCCCCCTGCGGTGCCGCTCCCGCGGTTTTGGCGGTCCTCGGTGAGCGGGCCGGGCGGACGCGGTCCCCCCGGAGCGGTCCGCCCGCGACATGCACCCGCCGGGCATCTCCCGGAGCGCGGAACCGGCCCACGGCGCCGGCGCCCCGCACGCGTTCCGCTGCTGAACCACGGCAGTACCGCCCGAGGCCCGCACCACGCGGCCCGAGCGCTGCCCGGCGATCCCGCGCCCCGCACGGCACCGCGGCAGGCAGGACCTCGTGCGTCCCGGCCCCCGTGACGACACAGGAGACCCGCATGCCCCGAAAGCACCTTCTCGTTCTGCGGCCGGACGAACTCGGCCCCGGCGAGCACAAGACCTGGAGACACCTGCGCGGTGAGTCCGGCGCACCGGAGAACCCGTTCCTCGACCCGGCGTTCACCACGGCCGTCGGGCACGGCAGGCCCGGTGCCAGGGTCGCCGTGCTCCACGAGGACGGCGACCCCGTCGGCTTCTTCCCCTACGAGAAGGGGCCGCTGGGGCAGGGCCGCGCCATCGGGCTCGGGGTGTCGGACAGCCAGGGAGCCGTCCTGCGCCCCGGCATCCGGGTCGCCCCCCGCCGGCTCCTGGCCGCCTGCGGGCTCTCCTCATGGGAGTTCGACAACCTGGAGGCAGGCCAGCACCTCTTCGTACCGCACGCCACCGAGCGGCTCGCCAGCCCGGTCGTCGACATCGGCGAGGGCTTCGCCTCCTACACCGGACTGCTGCGGGCGAACGCGCCGGGCTTCCTCAGGCAGACCCTCGCCAAGGAACGCAGGCTCGCCCGTCAGGTCGGAGGGGTGCGGTTCGTGTACGACGCGCGGGACCCGGACGCGTTACGGGCACTGATGCGCTGGAAGTCCGCGCAGTACCGGCGCACCGGGCGCCGGGACCGGTTCGCACAGCCGTGGATCACCGCTCTGGTGGAACGGCTCGCGAGCGGCGACGACCCCGGTTGCCGCGGCCTGCTCTCCGTGCTGTACGCCGCCGGCCGACCCGTGGCCGCCCACTTCGGGCTGCGCTCGCCCACCGTCCTGTCCTGGTGGTTCCCGGCGTACGACCGCGCCTACGGAAAGTACTCGCCCGGGCTGGTGCTGCACCTGCGGATGCTGGAGGCCGCGGCGGCCGACGGGATCCGCACGGTCGACCTGGGCAGCGGGCCGGCCCGCTACAAGGACTCGCTGAAGACCCGCGAACTGCCCGTCTACGGGGGCGCCGTGGTGCGCCCGGTGCCGGGCGGGGCCGTGTACCGCCTGCGCCGCGAACCGGTGCGGGCCGCCCGCCGCTTCGTCAGCGACCGCCCCCGGCTGGCCGGTGCGGCGAGGCGCGCGCTGGAGGGAGTGGGCCGGCTGCGCGACCGGTGAGGGGCCTCCCGCGCACACCGGGGCCGGTGCCCGGAACCGCCCTCCCGGTCCGGGGACGCCCCGGACGCCGCCCCCGGCTGCGGGACCCCCGCGCGGCCGGACCCGGCACCGCGGGACGGGCCCGGCCGCCCCGCACGCCGGCTCCCTCCCGTCGACCGGTGCCGTCCCCCGGGCACCCCGTGGGGACCGGCAGGGCACCGGTGGCCGCGCCCGGAGTCCCGGCTCACCCCGGTGGCGGCCCCGGCGAGGATCCCCGCGCCGCGGCCGGGAGCGGACGCGGCGGCGACCGCCGTGGACGCGGGGCGTACCCTGCCCGACACGGGCGAGGTCCCCTCCGGCCCGGCCGGCTCCCCGGCCGCCCGCGCCCTCGTGGCGGCGTTCTCGGTCCTCGCGGCCGGTACCCGGGTGCGGGCCCCGCCACCCGCGCCGGGGCCCGCGCCCGGGTACCGGCCGGACCGCGGGCGCCCCGGTGCCGGGCGCCCGCCGTCCCACCGGACGCGCCTGACACAATTCGAGGCGCCCGGCGCGTTTCCCGGAGCGGAAGACAGGCACCCGCGCGGGGCACCACCGTGGGCCGGGGAATGCGGTCGGAGATCACGGGTAGGCGCGCAGTGTGATCGGTGAGTGAGGGCGGATTGGATGGAAGCAGTTCCTGCCGGCGAAGAGGACCCGGTGTCCGGCGTACCGCGTCGCGCGTCCTACGTCCTGGACGGCGAGGGAGCGTGGATAGCGGAGGCCCGGCGGCTGGCCGCCGCCTTCCTGACGAGGGCTCAGGTGGAGGACACGCTGCCCGTGTCGGCCCGCGCGATGGAGGTCACCCAGCTCGTGGTGAGCGAGCTGGTCACCAACGCCCGCAAATACGCGCCCGGTCCCGTCCGGCTGGACCTGCGCATCGCCGGAGACGACCTCGAGGTGATGGTCCGGGACGGCAGCACCACGCTGCCCGTGGCCGGGGCCGCGAACCCGGACCGTGTGGGCCGGCACGGCCTGGAGATCGTGCTGGCCGTCGCCCGCGGGGTGGACGTGCAGCCCGAGCCGACCGGCAAACGCATCACGGCCCTGATCTCCCTCATGGAGACCGGCGACCGGTGACGCCCGGTCGCACCACCCGTGCCCGCGCCACACCACGGGATGTCCTCCGCCCCGCTCCCCCCTCCCGTTCTCCCGCGCCCCGGGCCCGGGTCCCGCGGGCCCCCGGCGACCGGACCCCGTACGGCGCCGCTCCCCCGCAGGGGGCGCCGGACAGGAGTCCCGCGCCCCGGGCCGGGGCTCAGACGCCGACGTAGGACGCGAGGTGCTCGCCGGTGAGGGTGGAGCGGGCGGCGACCAGGTCGGCGGGGGTGCCCTCGAAGACGATGCGGCCGCCGTCGTGCCCGGCACCCGGCCCGAGGTCGATGATCCAGTCGGCGTGCGCCATGACCGCCTGGTGGTGCTCGACGACGATCACCGACTTGCCGGAGTCGACCAGCCGGTCGAGCAGGCCCAGCAGCTGCTCGACATCGGCGAGGTGCAGACCGGTGGTCGGCTCGTCGAGGACGTAGACACCGCCCTTCTCCGCCATGTGCACGGCCAGCTTGAGCCGCTGCCGCTCGCCGCCGGACAGCGTGTTCAGCGGCTGGCCGAGGGTGAGGTAGCCGAGGCCCACGTCGGCCAGCCGGCCGAGGACACGGTGCGCCGCCGGAAGGCGCGCCTCCCCGGCGCCGAAGAACTCCTCCGCCTCGGTGACCTGCATCGCGAGCACCTCGCTGATGTCCCGGCCGCCGAAGCGGTACTCCAGCACCGACGCCTGGAACCGCTTGCCCTCGCAGTCCTCGCAGGTCCCGGCCACCCCGGCCATCATCGCCAGGTCGGTGAAGACGACACCGGCGCCGTTGCAGGTGGGGCAGGCGCCCTCCGAGTTGGCGCTGAACAGCGCCGGCTTGACGCCGTTGGCCTTGGCGAACGCCTTGCGGACCGGATCCAGCAGCCCGGTGTACGTCGCCGGGTTGCTCCGCCGCGAGCCGCGGATCGGGCTCTGGTCCACCGACACCACGCCCTCGCCGCCGGTCCCCGGCGGTGTGCACAGCGACCCGTGCACCAGCGAACTCTTGCCGGAACCGGCGACGCCGGTGACGACCGTGAGCACGCCGAGCGGGATGTCGACGTCGACGTCGCGCAGGTTGTGCGTCGTCGCCCCGCGGATCTCCAGTACCCCCGACGGCTTGCGCACCGACTCCTTCAGCGCCGCCCGGTCGTCGAAGTGGCGGCCGGTGACCGTGCCACCGTTCCGCAGCCCGGCGGTGGTCCCCTCGAAGCAGAGCGTGCCGCCCGCCGTACCGGCACCGGGGCCGAGGTCGACGACATGGTCGGCGATCGCGATCGTCTCCGGCTTGTGCTCCACGACCAGCACCGTGTTGCCCTTGTCCCGCAGCCGCAGCAGCAGGTCGTTCATCCGCTGGATGTCATGGGGGTGCAGGCCGATGGTGGGCTCGTCGAAGACGTACGTGATGTCGGTGAGCGGGGAGCCGAGATGGCGGATCATCTTGACGCGCTGCGCCTCACCGCCCGACAGGGTGCCCGACGGCCGCTCCAGCGCGAGGTAGCCGAGCCCGATCTCCACGAACGAGTCGAGGGTGCCGCCCAGCGAGGCGAGCAGCGGTGCCACCGAGGGCTCGGACAGGCCGCGGACCCACTCGGCCAGGTCCCGGATCTCCATCGCGCAGGCGTCGGCGATGCTGATGCCCCCGATCTTCGACGACCGGGCCCCCTCGCTCAGCCGGGTGCCGTCGCACCCGGGGCAGGTGGTGAAGGCCACGGCCCGCTCCACGAACGCCCGGACGTGCGGCTGCATCGACTCCTTGTCCTTCGACAGGAACGACTTCCGGATCTTGGGGATCAGTCCCTCGTAGGTGAGGTTGACCCCCTTGACCTTCACCTTGACCGGCTCCCGGTACAGGAAGTCCTGCCTCTCCTGCTCGGTGAACTCCCGGATCGGCTTGTGCGGGTCGACGAAGCCCGACCCGGCGTACACCCCGACGGTCCAGAAGCTGTCCGACTTCCAGCCGGGGATGGTGAACGCGCCCTCGGCCAGTGACCTGGAGTCGTCGTAGAGCTGGGTGAGGTCGATGTCGGAGACGGTGCCCCGGCCCTCGCAGCGCGTGCACATCCCGCCGGTGCGCTCGTAGGTCGCCTTCACCGTCTTCTTGGCACCGCGTTCGACGGTGATCGCCCCGCTCGCCCGGACCGAGGCGGTGTTGAAGGAGAACGCGCCGGGCGGGCCGATGTGCGGAGTGCCGAGCCGGCTGAAGAGGATGCGCAGCATCGCGTGGGTGTCGGTGACGGTGCCGACCGTGGACCGCGGGTCGGACCCCATCCGCTGCTGGTCGACGACGATCGCCGTGGTCAGCCCCTCCAGGACGTCGACGTCGGGCCGCGCCGGGGTCGGCATGAACCCCTGCACGAAGGCGCTGTACGTCTCGTTGATCAGCCGCTGCGACTCCGCCGCGATCGTGTCGAACACCAGCGAGCTCTTGCCGGAACCGGAGACACCGGTGAACACCGTCAGCCGGCGCTTGGGGATCTCGACGCTGACGTCCTTGAGGTTGTTCACGCGAGCGCCGTGCACGCGGATCAGTTCGTGCCGGTCGGCGTCTCGCGGTGCGGGCGACTGCGCCTTCGTCCTCATGGTCATGCCGGTGGTGCCGTCCTCTCGTGTGCGGTCCGTGGTCCTGGTGCCTTGCCGGAGCATCCCGGAGCCCCCGGCCGGCGGTGCGGCCGGGGGCACGGCTCACCGCAGTTCCTGGATGCGGATCAGATTGCCCGAAGGGTCGCGGAAGGCGCAGTCGCGCACCCCGTACGGCTGCTCGGCCGGCTCCTGGACGACCTCGGCGCTGTCGGACGCCTGCAGTCTCGCGAACGTGCCGTCGAGGTCGTCGGTGGCCAGCAGCAGGCCCGCGTAGGTGCCCTTGGCCATCATCTCGGTGATCATGCGGCGTTCGTCGTCGGTGACACCGGGATCGGCGGCCGGCGGGGTCAGCACGATGGACGTGCCGGGCTGGCCGGCGGGGCCGACGGTGAGCCAGCGCATGCCGCCGTACCCCACGTCCTTGCGCACCTCGAAGCCGAGGGTGTCGCGGTAGAAGGCCAGGGAGGCCTCGGGGTCGTCGTGCGGGAGGAAACTCGCGTGAATGCTGATGTCCATGGACGTCACGCTAGGGGCGTCCGCCCCGCGGGCGCTTCTTGATTCCTGACCGGTCTGGTCACCTGCTTCGCCACGCACGCGGGCATTCCCTCCGTCGCGTCGGCGGCGAGGCGCCGGTAGGCGCTGGGCGGCATGCCGACGAGTTCGGTGAAGCGGGTGCTGAACGTGCCCAGCGAGGAGCCGCCGACCGCGAAGCAGACCTCGGTGACGCTCAGGTCGCCGCGCCGCAGCAGCGTCATGGCCCGCTCGATGCGCCGCGTCATCAGATAGCTGTACGGCGACTCGCCGTACGCGGCCCGGAACTCCCGGCTCAGGTGTCCGGCGGACATGTGCGCGCCCCGGGCGAGCGCCTCGACGTCCAGCGGCTGCGCGTACTCCCGGTCGATCCGGTCACGGACCCGGCGCAGCCGCGCGAGATCGCGCAGCCGCTGTGCGGGGACGGGGGAGCCGGTCGTACGCGAAGGGGGGCCGGTCATACGCGAAATCGTACACATGTCCCCCGCCCGGCCGGGGCGGGCTCCGCCGGGGCGGAGGGCCGGGGACGGAACAACGGGGCTCCCGGCACGGTTGTGACCGGTGCGCGTACGGCCGCGGTCGTACGGGATCATGAGTGCGGGGCGGACGGGTCCGCCGAAGGACGCGGGAGAAGGGCGAGACGAGATGACGAGGACCGAGGAGAAGGCGCTGCTGGCCGGCGGCTGTTTCTGGGGCATGGAGGAGCTGATCCGCACGCTTCCGGGTGTCCTGAGCACCCGTGTCGGCTACAGCGGCGGCGACGTCCCCAACGCCACCTACCGCGACCACGGCACCCACGCCGAGTCGATCGAGATCACCTACGACCCGGCGGTCACCGACTACCGGACGATCCTGGAGTACTTCTTCCAGATCCACGACCCGAGCACGAAGAACCGGCAGGGCAACGACATCGGGCTGAGCTACCGCTCCGCCATCTTCTACTTCGACGACGAGCAGAAGCGCATCGCCGAGGAGACGATCGCCGACGTCGACGCGTCGGGCCTGTGGCCGGGACCCGTGGTCACCGAAGTGGCACCGGCCGGCCCGTTCTGGCTGGCCGAGCCCGAGCACCAGGACTACCTCCAGCGGTACCCGGACGGCTACACCTGCCACTTCGTCCGCCCCGGCTGGCGCCTGCCCCGGCGCACGGAGTCCTGAGCGGCAGGGGTCCCGGCACGCAGACCGGGCGGCACCGTCCGGTCCCGCCCGAGGGGGCGCACGCGAGGCGGTGCGCCCCCCCGGGCGTGGGACGACGCCCGTTCCCGCCCCGGCCGGGGCGGGCGGACGTCCGTCAGCCGAACTGCCCGGGCCGGTAGTCCCCGGCGGGCTGCCGGTTGATGACGTTGATGCGGTTGTAGGTGTTGATGACCGCGATGAGGGAGACGAGCGCGACCAGTTGGTCCTCGTCGTAGTGCCTGGCGGCCTCGGCCCACGCCTCGTCGGTGACGCCGCCCGAGGCGTCGGCGACACGGGTGCCCTGTTCGGTGAGTTCGAGTGCGGCCCGTTCGGCCTCGGTGAAGACGGTGGCCTCGCGCCAGGCGGCGACGAGGTGGAGCCGCTGGGCGGTCTCGCCGGCGTGGGCGGCGTCCTTGGTGTGCATGTCGGTGCAGAAGCCGCAGCCGTTGATCTGGCTG